>CARDPF010000211.1 GCA_948960675.1 uncultured Eisenbergiella sp. | reverse complement strand
CACAGACATCGGACGGGCAAGCCGGTATGAGCAAGGAGGGCGACAGCCCGGATTGTGAATACCGGCGGCGGTTGCGTGAGCGCGCCAGCGCGTAGCAACCGGCTTTCATACGTGGTGGCGCGCCAACAATGGCGCATGGGGGTTTAGAATAGGATGAGACATGGATTTTTGAAAGTGGCGGCGGTGACGCCGGATGTGCGCGTGGCAGATCCGGATTGGAATGCCGCAAGGATTTGCGAATCGCTGGATGCGTGTTTTGCAAAAAAAGTAAAGATCATTGTGCTGCCGGAGTTGTGTCTGACCGGCTATACCTGTGCGGATTTGTTTTTCCAGGAGCGGCTATTGGACAGTGCCAAAAAGGCGCTTTGCACGGTTGCCGCCCATACCGGGGGACATGACAGTCTGGTGTTTGCAGGGCTTCCCCTGGAAAAGGACGGGAAGCTTTATAATGTGGCGGCGGCTGTGCAGGACGGTAAAATACTGGCTTTTATCCCCAAGCGCAATATCCCCAATTACGGGGAATTTTACGAGGCGCGCTATTTTGCCGCTGGCATGGGGGAAGTGGACAGCGTAGATTTTGATGGGGAGAAAATCCCTTTTGGCGGCAACATCCTGCTTGCCTGTTTGGGGATGCCGGGGCTTGTGATAGGCTGTGAAATCTGTGAGGATTTGTGGGTGGCGGATCCGCCCTCTGTGGCCCATCAGAAAGCGGGGGCCACGGTCATTGTGAACCTTTCGGCTTCCAATGAGACGGTGGGAAAGGAGCAGTACCGCAAAATCCTGCTACAGGCAGCCAGCGGACGTCTGGTGGCCGGATATGTGTACAGCAGCGCCGGGCAGGGGGAATCCACCCAGGATCTGGTTTTTTCCGGACACAATATGATTTTGGAAAACGGTGTGGTGCTGGCGCAGGCACAGCGTTTTTGCAACGGGATTACGGTGTCGGAGCTGGATATAGACAGGTTGTGCCATGAGCGCAGGAGGATGCGCGTCTGGGGGGGCCAGGAACCGGCGGATTATGTGCGGGTTGCCTTTTTTTTGGAGAAGGAGGAGACACCGCTGACGCGGACGTTTGCTCCGCTGCCATTTGTTCCTTCCGATCAGGAGACAAAACGGGAGCGGTGCGAGGAAATTCTGACCATGCAGGCCTGCGGCCTCCAAAAACGCCTTGCCCATACAGGATGCAAATCCGCTGTGGTCGGGGTATCCGGCGGTTTGGACTCCACGCTTGCGCTGCTGGTGGCGGCGCGCGCTTTTGATAGTCTGGGGCTTGACAGGCGCGGCATTTTGTCCGTGACCATGCCCTGCTTTGGAACCACGGACCGTACCTATGACAACGCCTGCAGATTGGCCAAGGCTTTGAAAACCACGCTGCGCAAGGTGCATATCCGGGAGGCGGTGCAGGTGCATTTTCGGGATATCGGGCAGGCGCCGGACTGCCATGACGTGACGTACGAAAACGGGCAGGCAAGGGAGCGCACCCAGGTGTTGATGGATTTGGCAAACCAGACGGGAGGAATGGTGATCGGCACCGGGGATTTGTCCGAACTGGCACTGGGATGGGCGACCTATAACGGGGATCATATGTCCATGTATGGCGTCAATGCCGGCGTTCCCAAAACGCTGGTGCGTCATCTGGTACAATATGCGGCGGATACCTGCAGGGAGGAAGGGCTGCGGACAGTGCTGTCGGATGTGCTGGATACGCCGGTCAGTCCGGAACTTTTGCCCCCGGTGGACGGCTGCATCAGCCAGAAAACGGAAGAGTTGGTGGGTCCTTATGAACTGCACGATTTTTTCCTTTATTATATGCTCCGGTGTGGGTTTTCCCCGGCAAAAATCTACCGGCTGGCCGGAGAAGCCTTTGCCGGTGTTTATGGGGAAGGGGAAATCTTAAAATGGCTGCGGATTTTTTACAAAAGATTTTTTACCCAGCAGTTCAAGCGTTCCTGCCTGCCGGACGGGCCAAAGGTCGGCAGCGTGGCACTGTCCCCCCGGGGGGATTGGAGAATGCCTTCCGATGCCAGCATGGCGGCGTGGCAGGCGGAACTGGAAAAAATACGGGCGTAAGGCTTTTAAAACGCCGTAAACATGCGTGTGGCCGTAACAGGGCAGACTTGTCTGGGCTGTTACTCCTGCGCAAGGGCGGCTTTCTGCAGGGCAGACTGTATGGCGTTTAGCAGCAGCTGGGAGGTATATTTGTTTTCCTCCGGATAAGTGATGTTTTCTAAGGACTGGTTTTCGCAGACCTGGTCCGCGATGGTTTCCATACAGGGCTCCATCAGAGGATACATGGTGGTGATGACTTCATTTAAGTTGACGAGCCGTACGGAGTTGATGGCCGACTGATCCACGATGACCTCCACGTCCACATTTCCCTGCCCTACCTGCAGGGAAGTGGTGTATTTTCCGGGCACATACCGTGCCGTATCGTCGGACAGGGAGGGCTTTCCGGGATCCTTTTCGGGCAGGAACATCACGACCATCAGGACAAGGAACAAAATGGCCAGCAGCACAAACACACCCGTATATATCAGCTCTTTCAAATGCAGTACAAAAATTTTGGTTTTGGAACTCATTGCGCTTTTCCCCCGATTCGTTTGTTATTCCAATGTACGCGTAAGGAGGGGGGAATATGACACAAATCGGGTGACATTGGAGGGAATGGGAATGGGAATACGGTTTACCAAAATGCAGGGTTGCGGGAATGATTATGTATACATAAACGGATTCTTAGAAAAAATCGGACAGGAGAGAAAACCGGCGTTTGTGCGCGCCGTCAGCGACCGGCATTTCGGGATCGGCAGCGATGGGGTGATTTTTATCAATCCCGGTGGGGGACGGGCGGATTTTGAGATGGAGATGTACAATGCGGACGGCAGCCGTTCCGAGATGTGCGGCAACGGGATCCGATGTGTGGCAAAATATGTACACGATACAGGAATGACCGACCGGGAGGAATTTTCCATTGTGAGCGGCGGGAAAGTAAAGTACATAAAGCTGGACGTGCAGGACAAAACCACGCGCGCCGTCACCGTGGATATGGGGGAGCCGGAACTGGAGGCGGCCCGTATTCCCGTCACCGCCCATACCGGACGGGTGGTGGATATGCCGATCACTGTCGGGGACAGCCTGTACCGGATCACCTGCGTTTCCATGGGCAATCCCCATGCGGTGGTTTTTGTGGAGGATGTGGAGGGACTAAAGCTGGAAACTCTGGGACCGTTGTTTGAACGGCATCCCTGTTTTCCGAATCGGACCAATACCGAGTTTGTACAGGTGCTGGATGACGCGCATGTCCGGATGCGGGTGTGGGAGCGGGGAACCGGGGAGACGCTGGCCTGCGGAACCGGCTGCTGTGCGACAGCGGTGGCCTGTGTGCTCAACGCAAAGACCGGGCGCAGTGTGTCGGTGCAGGTGTTGGGCGGCGAACTATCCATCCGGTGGGACGAAACCGACAACCATGTATTTATGACCGGACCGGCCGAATTCGTATTTGAGGGGGAAATGGATACGAAATTGGAACCGGCTAAATGCGTATGAGGGACAGCCAATGAAATTAGTATTTCCTGATATAAGCTACAAAGAAAAAGCAATACAGTTTATCGATGAATTTTATGCGTATCATTCTGATATCAGCGGAAGCGGTTCATTGGATAAGTATCTTAAAAAGGCAACTTACGAGGAGTGGCTCAAAAAAGTAGCAGCGGGCGTGGATATTGCAAATGTCTTGCTGCCAAGAGTGCCGGAATTAACTTATTTTTATATCCGTCAGGAGGACGATGCGATTGTTGGAATGATAAACATACGGTTGGCGTTGAACGATTTTTTGAGAAAAGAAGGAGGACATATAGGCTATTGCATACGGCCCACCGAGCGCACAAAGCATTATGCAACCCAAATGCTTAACGAAGCCTTGAAAGTATATGACACACTTGGGATTTCCGAAGTGATAGTGACCTGCGATAAATCCAATGCCGCTTCCGCCAAGGTGATTCAAAACTGCGGGGGAAAACTGGAAGCAGAACTTTATAGCGAAACTTATAAAGAAGTCATACAAAGATACCTGATTAAGAGATAAATTTCAGGGAGTTTTATATCGTTACAAATCTGTAGATTTGAAATGGCCTGCAGGAATCGGGAGACAGGCAGAGGCGGATGGCGAAACAAAAACCGGGATGCGGAATTTACCGTGGGTCTGGAGGACTTTGGGGCCATGGTAAATTCCACCTCCCGTTTTTTGATTCCCGCTGCGTGACCTAGTACAGCATTGCTTAAATAACGGTGAATTCTGCACCCGCTATTTCTGTCAGTACTGCGTTGTCGTCAATCGACGATGCACCCGCATCGCCTCATTCCTCCGCCTTGTCCTGACAAAAATATCAGGCACATTATTCACCGCTATTTAAGCAATGCTGTACTAGAGCGATTTTCAAACACGCTCTAGCCTGTCTACGGCTCTAAAAGAAACTGCAAAAACAGCTTGGCCATGTCGGCTTTCTCGGTGGAGGAGATGATACAGAACCAGGCGGGTATCTGGTCGGAGAGCATATATTTGGAATCCCGCACGTCGATGGCGATGGGAACCTCCCCCTTATCGTCCTCGGGCAGGTCGCGGTAGAGGAGCCTGTCCTGATAGGCAGAAAGCTCTTCTTCCGTAAAGAAGTCGTGCAGATCCGTGAACATGCCGCTCTGGCTGTTATGGTCGATATAAGTGTCATTGGTCAAAACCACATCCAGCATCCGGGCAGCGGCCATGGCGGAGAGCTTTTGCAGGTTGGCGTAGGAATACTGGTCGGTTCCCTCGTAGTCCACATACAGGTCGGGATCAATGACAACCTGGTATTCTTCCGTGTCAATCTGGGCATAAGCCTCAAAATCGGCGGCGACCTGTTCGGAATCATATTCTTCCTTTAAAAAGGTATTTACCAGCGCCACATCCAAGGCAGAGTCTTTTTGGGAGACAATTGTGTGAACCAGACTGATTGTGGCAGCGGTGACGGCGATGATTACGATGGTATGGATCTTGTAATATTCCCAGAAATAGGCCCATTTTTCCCTGAAAGGTTTTCCTTTTAACTTGCGTTGTTGTTCCCGTATTTCGTCATTTACGGAATTGCCTGTAGCCATGATCCGTAATCCTCCTTTTCGGTGGTTTATTTACTATGAAAGCCCCGACCGGCAGCCGGGCATATGGGCAAGCTTGCTTGCACAGATGCCCGGATATCGGGCGGGCAAGCCGGTATGAGCAAGGAGGGCGGCAGCCCGGATTGTTCATACCGGCGGCGGTTGCGGAAGCGCCACAGGCGCGTAACAACCGGCTTTCATGCGTAGTGGCGTGCCAGCAATGGCGCATGCCAGTTTACTTTTTTTATGATAAACGTTTGTCTTTTATAAGTCAATGCAGGGAAAAGAAGAGTTTCGTGAAAATTTTATAAACAAGGGGTATTCCCCGCTTGAAAAAGAGGGAAATATGTAATATGATAGATGAAAATACAGGCGGCCAGCAGGATGGCTGCAATCTGAGAAAAGGTGGTAGGATTTCATGAATGATAGTTATGTAGAATGTCTGGTTGCCCGTAAAAAGTCCGGGCCATTGGGAAT
>CARDPF010000210.1 GCA_948960675.1 uncultured Eisenbergiella sp. | reverse complement strand
GGATAGTTAAACTGCCGTGTGTAGCGCTCCATCACCTTGCAGTCCTCCTCGGGCAGCTGTCTGGCATAGGCTGCCGCCACATCCTTTCCCTGCTCCAAAGCGCACAGCAATTTCTCCAAAAGAAACCGGTCCGCCGGAAGGGCGTCCTGCGTCATACACACAAAAAACGCGGCGTCAGACTGCTCCACCCCTGCGTTGCGGGTCGCGCCATGGTCAAAGGCTTCCCTTGACAGATGGGTCATCACTGCAGCCGGATGCTTTGCCAAAAAACCGGACACCGAATCCAGTCTTTCAAATTCCGTTCGTTCCGTATTCATCACAATGATTTTGTGTACCGGCTGCGACTGCTCCTCCAACCGCTCCACCAATTCCAAAAACCTTGTCTGCGGACGCAGGGTCGGTATGATCACGTCTATTTTCATGCGCCCCTCCATTCCATATGGCACAAGAGGACCGTCAGCTTTCTGCCGGTCCTCTTTTTGTAAACCGAAAACACCTACTTTCGGCAACCATACCATTTGACCTTTTGCCCCTACTGCACCCGGATTCCCGCAGCGGCCGCATCGGCCTTAATCTTTTCGTTACATTCCAGTACCTGCGCAGAAGGCTGGTAATCCACCTCGTTAAACAGGTATTCATGCAGCAGCTTCACGTTCTGCGTCAAATCAGCCGGAACAATACAGTCGCCCTTCTTTCCGATTTTTCCGCCGGTTCGGTTGTCCGCAAAAGGAACGCCGTCCTGCGCCACCACCCGGTAATTGGCCGCATCCTTTAAAATATCCGCCATCTCCGTGATATCCAGATTCGTCTGTACATTCTCGGAAACCCGCTGCAGGATTTCCACCAGGGTAGCCGGATTGGACTGTTTCGCCTTTTCCAGACAGGCCATCAAAACCTTCCGCTGTCTTTCCGTACGCATATAATCGTCACCCACATAACGGATACGGCAGTATGCCGTCGCCTGCAGGCCGCTTAAGGTCTGCAGCCCGGGCTGTGTCACCTTGACAATGTTTTCATTTAAGGGATCCCCTTCCTTTTCCACAAACATACTTCTCTGGTAATTGTTCAGATGGTCGATCTCCTTTTCCTGTACCTCTATTTGGATACCTCCCAGCGCGTCGATGGTCTCAATCAACGCGTCAAACCCTACCGTCATGTACTCCGTGATGTCCATATCAAAATTCCAGTTGAGCATCACCAGCGCCTGCTCCGCGCCGCCCTGGGCATAGGCTGTATTGGCCTTATTGTATTTGTCGTTGCCTAAGTTTAAATAGCTGTCACGGTACACGGAAACCAGCTTCACATCCTTGGTGTCCTGATTGATGGAGGCAATGATGATGGTGTCCGTCCGCTGTCCTTTCCCCAGCTTCCCTTTCCGGGAATCCACACCGAACAATGCAATGTTGCGGTACCCCTTCATCTGTTCGTTCTGTTCCACATGTTCGCTGATACCCACTTCATCTTCGTTAATCTGGATCTTTTCCATCTTTCCGATCATGTTCACACTGGCTATCACCCCCACCAGCACCACAATCGCGATAATTTCCACGGCAAAAATGAGAATCCGCCTTCTTTGCTTTGCCTTCCTGCGCTTTGCCGACGATTTCTTTTTTGCGCCGCCGTTTTTACTGCTGCTGCGCCTGCCTTCCGAATAGCCGTCGCGGCCATAGCGCTCATCGTAATACCTGTCGTCATACCGCCGGCTGCCTGACTGACCGCCTTTCTTGCTTTTTCCGCTTCCTTTTGTGCTTTTTGTTGCCATTCCTTTTTCTCTCCTGTCCTGTGAATCCCCGCTGTCAACCTAATACGCATTTTCATTGATAAACCCTTTAAAGAGCGTTAAAAATAAAATCCTGACGTCAAATCCCAAACTCCAGTTTTCAATATAAAAAATATCATACTCAATCCTTTTCCGGATGGAAGTGTCCCCCCGGTAGCCGTTGATCTGCGCCCACCCTGTCAATCCGGGCCGCACCTGATGCTTAATCATATATCTGGGAATCTCTTCTTTAAACTTCTCCACATATTGGGGGCGCTCCGGCCTTGGCCCCACAAGGCTCATGTTCCCGATCAAAATATTAAAAAGCTGGGGCAGTTCATCCATGCTTGTCCGCCTAAGAAACCTTCCCACCCTGGTCACCCTGGGATCATTGCGCGTCGTCCAGCCCTTTTTCTCCTCCGTCTCCTCCTGCACACGCATGGTGCGGAACTTATACATCTTAAACACCCGGTTATGCTGTCCTACCCGTTCCTGTGAAAAAATGACGGGGCCTTTACTGGTAGCCTTCACCAATATGGCAACGGTCAATAAAACCGGTGATAAAACCACTAAACCGCAAAAAGAACCGGCAATATCCATCATCCTTTTGACGACGGCATTGACCGTATTGGACAAAGGCACATACCGGATATTGATCACCGGAAGGCCGCTTAAATCCTCCGTGTAGGGTTTCCCCGGAATCAGGCTGTTATAATCCGGTATAAACTTGGTATGCACGCCGGACTTTTCACAGAGATCCACAATCTCCTCCAAACGGTCGTAATCCTGCAGGGACAGCGTAACCGCAATCTCGTCCAACTTGTTTTCCGGCAGGATGTAAAGCAGGTTATCAATACACCCCAGCACTTTTACCCCTTTATACACAGCGCCCCTGGGCACGTTGTCGTCCAAAATGCCCCGTACCATATAGCCCCACTGGGGATTTGCCATGATACGGTCTATATATGCTTCTGCCGCCCGGGAGTACCCCACCAATAAAATATGTTTCAAATTATACCCGGTTTTGCGGAACAAATGCAGGATCCGCCGGATCACGGCACGCAAAAGAAGGGTGCTGCAGGTATTGACCACCGCAAAAATCGAAAGCATCTTCCGGGAAAAGTGCTGCATCTCATCCACAAAGGAATTGGCCAAGAACAATACGGCCAGCACCAAAATGTAGCCCACTACATTTGCCCGAAAGACATTTAAAATCTCGTCTTCCGTGCGCTGTACCCGCTTGGGAGTATAGAGGCGAAACCAATAATACAAAACAAGATAACCGGGCACCAGAAAATAAAGAGCCGAAAAATAAAAGCCCATCCCCAGTCTGCCCGCGCTTTGGTCTGCAAATTTACTTTCAAACATCAGCCACCAGGCAAGCAGATAGGAAGCGGCAATCATAAACGCATCCAACACCACGTGCAGGCGGTTGAAATATTTCTGGTTATCCTTGATCATTCTGCATTCCTCATGTACTCCGCAATATTATACACCATCTTTTGCCAAAGCACAAGTATTTCAAATTGCAGTTCAGCCTTTAGTCAAACTGTGACGGGGGCAATAGGTTTCTCCACAATTCCCATTGGATCTTTGCATAATGACCCAGGTTTTTGCAGCGGAAAGGCACTTTATGCGCCCTTCCTTTTTGGGACATGCAAAGCTTTATGCCCTGCCAAAGGCCTGCGGCATATGTTTTGCCCAAGCCTTTTGTACAAAAAAACAAAAATTTCACCAAAAACCCCGCCAACAAAAGCGGAAGATTGAGTAACAGCTGGAAAAAAGGCATATTCTTATAGGCCAGGTAGACGTTATTCCGGGAGGAATACGTCACTTTAAAGGCATTATGGCGGGAACCCGTGGAACCGGAGCCTACATGGTAGACCACCGCCGCAGGCTCTATCACATTGCGGTATCCGAAAATCCGCGCCCGGTAGCCCACATCCACATCCTCCAGATAGGCAAAATGCGTCTCGTCAAAGAGCCCGATTTTATCAAACAACTCCTTTTTGTACAGGGCGGCCCCGGCGCAGTTGGAAAACACATCCCGCCGCCTTACATAGCGGCTTTGGGGCTTTCCTTTGCCGATGGCGCGCGCAAACCCGCAGGCGCAGTACAGATCCCCGGCGCCATCCACCAGCAAAGGTTCTCTCATGGAAAGCATTTTGGCCCCCACGGAAAAAATATCCGCCTCCTCCTCCATGGCGTCCTCCAGCCGTTTGATACAGTCCGGCTCTATGGTCGTGTCATTGTTGAGCAAAAAAACGTAAGGCGTATCCGCCGCACAAATTCCGGCGTTGACCGCCGCACAAAATCCCTGGTTTGTTGGGAAAGCGATCACCTTCACATCCGGACGGTTTTGGGACAGCCATGCAAGGCTTTGATCCGAAGAGCCGTTATCCACCACAATAATAGATGCGCAAACCGTGCTTTTGGTTGCGCTTTCCAGACAATTTTTCAAAAAATCAATTCCGTTATAGTTGGGAATGACGATGGTCGTTTTCAAATCCTGTAATCCTCCCGAAAGCGGACGCGCATATTTTCTGGGGATCCCAGTAAATCCGGTAGCCCGCCTGCCGCACCTCTTTGCAAAAAGCAAGGCTTGCCCGCCGGATGTCTGCCTCCCCGGCCTTGGAAAGATCTGAAATCCCGGCCTTTTCCAGAAGGGGCAAAAGCTCCCTGCGCACCTCCAGAGCGCGCAAGTCCGCGCCGTATACGTCCTGCTGCAAAACGGCCCGGTGCATCGGGCCCGAAAATCCTTTTTTTAAGCCTGCATATAGCATCTCCCCGTCCGGGCCGTAAATGCCGCTGCGCAGCTTTTTTTTATCCGGAAGGGGTCCGGCGACAACACCGATATCCGGGCGCTGGGCAAAAATCCCCCCCTCATATTCCACCCGGTAAAATCCCAGATGGGAAAGGTGCGAAACCGCTACGTTCCACCCGGTGCCTTTGCAGAAATCTTCCACCGCGCGCCGTCCCGCCTCATACGCATACATTTTACTTTGGGGATTTTGAGCCGTGGAACCGCTGTGGCAGCGCCAATGGTAGAGCACCTCGGGCACATGCACAAAATGCGCCCCCCGCGCTGTTGCCCGCAGCACCAGGTCGTAATCCTGCGCCCCCTCATAAGCCGGCCGCAGCCGCAAATCCTTAAGCAAGCTGCTTTCCATCACCAGAAAATGGCAGATATAATTATTGGTCAAAAGCAAGTCCAAATTGAAATCCGTTTTTGCATGGGGGGAAAAAAAACGGTTTCCTTCCCCATCGCATTTATCCTCATCGGAGTACAGCGCCTGTGGCCGCCGCCCCGCCTTTTTTTCCCGTTCAATGGCCTTTGCGCACGCAAAAAGCGCATCCGGCGTCAAAAAATCGTCATGGTCCAACAGCCCGATATAATCGCCGGACGCCTGAGCAATCCCGGCGTTGGTATTCTCCGCAATGCCAGCGTTTTGGGGCAGCTTACAATACCGGATCGTCCAATCCTGCCCCGGCAGGGGAAGATGCCCCCTCTCCCAATCCAAAAGCGTCTCCCTGACACTGCCGCTACCGGAAGCATCCGCAAGAACCAGTTCCCAGTGCGGATAGGTCTGCCCCGCCAGACTGTCCAGCAAAACCGTCAAATGCTCCCTTTTGGTCTCATAAGCAGGCACCACCACGGAAAAGCGCAGACCGCTCACCGGCGTGTCGCGCTGTTTTTGCAACGCCTCCGCGGCGGGCTGCCGATAGCAATAAGGGGGCTGCCGATATTGCCAAAGTCTCTCCGACGCTGCCAGATATGCGGCTTTCCAACCGTTTTTTCGCAGATAATACCAAGTTTTTTTGAAATCGGAAAGAATTCCCAACACC
>CARDPF010000209.1 GCA_948960675.1 uncultured Eisenbergiella sp. | reverse complement strand
CCACGTTTGCGCAGGGGGCAATGGCAGAGCCCCTTGCCTGTTGCCTGCACGGAATGGACATGTGTAGCATACGGCCGGGGCAGCAGGCGGTAGTGATCGGGGGCGGGATGATCGGGCTTTTGATGGTGCAGCTGGCAAAGCTGGCGGGTGCTTCCTGCGTCGCCCTTTTGGAACCGGTGGAGGAAAAGCGGGAAATGGGGAGAAGGCTGGGGGCGGATGTATGCATCGATCCCCTTTCCGGGAATGTGGAGGAAATGCTTTCGCGGGCGGGAATGACCTGGATGCAGACGGTCATTGAGTGCGCAGGGCTGCCTGCCACCATGGAGCAGGCGGTTGCGCTGGCGGGCAGGAAGGGGACAGTGATGCTGTTCGGACTGACCAAGCCCGATGCGCAGATCGCGGTGAAGCCATTTGAGATCTTTCAAAAGGAATTGACGATAAAGGCTTCCTATATCAATCCCTGTACCCAGCGGCGGGCGCTGCAGCTGATTGATTCGGGCCGCATTGACGTGGAAAGCATGGTATGTGAAACGGTTTCTCTGGAGCGGCTGGAGGAGGTATTGCGCAGCCCAAAGCTTCGTGCCAGGGGGAAATATCTGGTAGGGATGCCTTGAAGGATGTGAAGATTGAAAATTAAAATTTTCAATCGCGGGATTTGTGCCTGCGCAACAGAAACAGCGCAGAAATGGAGTAAAAAATGGAGCATAAAAATTTGGAACAGGTAAGACAAATTGCGGAGGAGCATTTCGCGCTTCCGGGGCAGGTGCGGGAGGTTTCGCCTTTTGGCAACGGCCATATCAACGATACGTTTTTGGTGGTATGCAAGGTGGAGGGCGGGGGCATGCGCCGTTATATATTGCAGCGCATGAACGGCGAAATTTTCAAAAATGCCGATGCGCTGATGGAAAATGTGGTGCATGTGACGGCTTTTCTGCGGGAGAAAATTGTGGCAAAGGGCGGGGATCCCATGCGGGAGACGCTGACGATCGTTCCCACGAAGGATGGGAAAAACTATTTAAAGGGGGACGGCAGGGACAGCTTCCGGGTATATGCGTTTATAGAGGATGCTTTTTGCCTGGAGGCGGTGCGCAACGCGGAGGATTTTTATAACAGCGCGGTAGCTTTCGGGAATTTTCAGTACCTGCTTTCGGATTATCCGGCTTCCACGCTGCATGAGACCATTCCGAATTTCCACAACACGCCGGACCGTCTCGCCAATTTCAAAAAGGCGGTGGAGGAGGATGTGTGCGGCCGGAGAAAAGATGTGGAAAAGGAGATCGCTTTTGTGCTGGAACGTACCAGGGACTGCAGCGTGATCTGCGATGCCCTGCAAGAGGGGAAGATTCCCCTTCGGGTGACCCATAACGATACGAAGCTGAACAATGTCATGCTGGATCAGGAAACCGGGAAAGGGATTTGCGTGATCGATCTGGATACGGTAATGCCGGGCAGTGCCCTGTATGATTATGGCGATTCCATCCGGTTTGGGGCCAGCACAGGGGCGGAGGATGAACAAAACCTGGACTTGGTTTCCTGTGATCTGGACTTGTTTGCCGCCTATACGAAAGGATATTTGGAAGGTTGCAGGGGAAGCCTGACCCGGGAGGAGATTTGTTTGATGCCCATGGGTGCAAAGCTGATGACCCTGGAGTGCGGCATGCGTTTTTTGACGGATCATTTGCAAAATGACGTTTATTTTAAAATCCATAGGCCAAACCATAATCTGGACCGGGCGAGAACACAGTTTAAGCTGGTGGCGGATATGGAGCAGAAATGGGAACAGATGGCGGCGATTGTGGAAAAATATCTATAAAGTCCGGCCTATGCCTGCATGGGTTTGAAAAATCAATTGTCAACCATTTTATTAAAACGGTTGACAATAAAAAAGCCAGATGCTATACTCCCTATTAACAGGAGGCCGGGATGGATGCCTGTCCGCCCGGTAGTCCAAAATGGGATAAGGAGGATGGAGAAATGGCTGATACGACGGTCAAAACGGTGAACGGGTCAAAATGGAAGACACTGGATATGGTATATGTGGGGATTTTTGCGGTGCTGATCGCGATTTGTTCCTGGATATCCATTCCAACCGTGGTTCCCTTCACGATGCAGACCTTTGCCGTTTTTGCGGCGGTGGGTATTCTGGGGGGGCGGCGCGGTACCTTTGCGGTGCTGGTGTACATATTGATGGGTGCGGTAGGCATACCCGTATTTGCCGGGTTTAGCGCAGGGGCAGGGGTTTTGTTTGGCATGACCGGGGGTTATATTCTGGGTTTTGTGCTTTCTGCGCTGCTTTACTGGGGGATGACCAGGGCGCTTGGGGAAAAGCTGTGGGTTTCGGTGGTGTCCATGGTGCTGGGGCTGGCGGTGTGCTATGCTTTCGGAACCGCATGGTTTATGGTAGTGTATTCCAAAAACGGGGCGATAGGAGTCGGAACCGCACTGGCCATGTGCGTGGTTCCCTTTGTGATTCCCGATTTGTGTAAGATTGCACTGGCGGCGGCACTTTCCAGGGTGCTCAAACCCCATGTCAGGTGAGGAACCGTCCGCTTGCAGGGCGGCCGTTCGCCTGCGTCCCCACCACGGGCTTTGTCTGGGCTTTTTTGAAGGAAAAGGGTACAGCAGCGGATTTTGCAGGAATATGGCGGAGGTTCTGGACGGCCTGCATCCGGACACACCGGTGAAGCTGGTGGCCGGACAGGATTGCATATGCAAAAATTGTCCCAATCAAGGGACAAAATGCCCGAATGCGGCTGTTTATGACCAACGGGTACTGTCTTTGTGCGGCCTGCAGACGGGGCAGATTTTGTCCTGGAAGCAGCTGCAGGAGGCCGTAGCATGCCATGTCGTGCAAAAAGGGCGGCTTGCGGCGGTCTGTGGCGGTTGTGAGTGGGCAGCCCTGTGCAGGACAAAAGCATACCGTATAACCGGCGGGCCTTTTGACGAAAGGACAAGTAACCGTTCAGACAGGTCTGCGCATTTACTGCGTAAACCTGTCTGAACGGTTACAAGGACAAGGAGGTTTTGGGGAAAATGTTTGACAGGGAGATTTACAACAAAAGAATAGCGTGGTACAAAAAAGCTCGTTTTGGCATGTTCATCCATTGGGGATTGTACGCCATTCCGGCACGGGGGGAGTGGGTGCGTTCCGTGGAAGAGATGCCGGAGGAGGAATACCTTCCCTTTTTTGAAGAATTCAATCCGGTGGATTACGATCCGAAAAAATGGGCGCGTGCGGCGAAAGAAGCGGGCATGCAGTACGCGGTGCTCACGGCAAAGCACCATGACGGATTTTGTCTGTTTGACAGTAAGCTGACGGATTTTAAATCTACCAACACCAAGGCAGGACGGGATTTGGTGCGGGAGTATCTGGATGCGTTTCGGGCGGAGGGGCTCAAGGTAGGGCTTTATTATTCCCTGTTGGACTGGCATCATCCCGATTACCCCCATTACGGGGACCGAAACCACCCCATGCGCAACTGTAAGGCTGAAAAAGGGGTGGAGCGGGATTTCAACCGCTATTTGGCCTACATGCACGGACAGGTGGAAGAACTTTGCACCGGTTATGGAAAACTGGATATCATGTGGTTTGACTTTTCCTACAAAAACGAGAATTATGATATGACCGGGGAGGCATGGCAGGCAACGAAGCTGGTGCAGATGATCCGCTCCTATCAGCCGGATGTGATCATCGACAACCGTCTGGAGGTGAGCGGGGAAGGGTTCGGTTCCCTGGCAACCGACTGCCCCAGTGATTTTAGCGGTGATTTTGTCAGCCCGGAACAGATTATTCCGCCCAATGGCTTAAAAGACCAGGCGGGCCGGGATTTGATGTGGGAAGCCTGCATTACCATGAACAACAATTGGGGATACTGTGCCAAGGATAAGAATTTCAAGCCTGCTTCCACGATCATCAAAAAGCTGGTGGAATGTGTCAGCAAGAACGGGAACATGTTGTTGAATGTGGGGCCGGACGCCCGTGGGAACATACCTCCCGAGTCGCTGCAGATTTTGCGGGAGATCGGGGTCTGGATGAAAAAGAACGGCGCCTCGATATACGGGTGTGGGGGCAGCCGCCTTCCCAAGCCGGAAAACGGCCGTATCACCCAAAAAGAAGGGCATCTGTATTACCATATCATGGAAAATGCCATCGGAAGCGTCCCCCTTTACGGAATCCGCCGGGAGAATGTCAGGGCGGTGCGGCTTTTGGAGGATGGCAGCCAGCTGCAGATTCCGGATAACTGGGTAGTCAACAATTACCCCGATATCGTGTTCGTGGACGTGTCCGCTACCCCTTACCTTCCGGATGCCACAGACACCGTAGTGGAAATCCTTTTGCAGGAACCTGCAGAATAAGGGAACGGTTTGGCCGGTTCCGCCCGGGGCTTGTGTCAGGGCGGCCTTTGGACACGGCCAGCCTCTCTGGGGGGACAAAAAGGCCCGGGCCGTTACAGGCCTGCGGGCTTTTGGACGGGAAATTCCTCCCAAATGCAGGCTGGCCCTAACGCCACAGGGCGCAAAAGAACGCACTGCGTTTGGACGATTTTGCGCCCTGTAGCAGGGCTATCCTACATTTGGGGGAATTTCTCCGTCCAAAAGCCAGCAGCCTGTAACGGCCCGGGCCTTTTGCCCGCCCCAGAGAGACTGGCCGTGTCCGAAAACCGCCCTGACACAGGCCCTGGGCGGAACCGGCCAAAATCGGGAGGCCGGATGGCAGCCATAAAAAACCCCCTGTCCAATCGGGCAGGGGGAACTTTTAGTGTAAATCATTGGGAGAGAATGTAGGGCATTCTCTAAATCGCCGCCGCCGGGCGGCGATTTTTTACTTCATAGAAAAGTGCTGTAACCGTAGTGGTTGTTAGGGAGAATGCGGAGCATTCTCTAAATCGCCGCTGCCGGGCGGCGATTTTTTATGCGATTTCGTTGACTGCCTTGGCCAGACGGGAAATCTTTCTGGATGCAGTGTTTTTGTGATAAACGCCTTTGGTAGCGGCCTTGTCGATCGCTGCGGTAGCGGCGACCAGGGCAGCCTTTGCAGTATCCTTGTCCTTTGCGTCGATGGCAACGCGAACTTTCCTGATCGCGGTCTTGACGGCGGACTTGATGGATTTGTTCCGGTCGGCTTTGGTTTTGTTTACCAAAATTCTCTTCTTTGCGGACTTAATATTTGCCACGATGATACCTCCATTAAAGCAAGCTATAGTAAAATTTTCGTAATTGCCACATGAAAGCCGGACACGGACGTTTTCATGCTGGACAAAATAAGTAACTGCCCGTTGATAAAAGCAGTTATGCATACAAATGTATTCTAGGATATGAAAACCGTTCTGTCAATACATATTTTGCTTATTTTTGTAAAATCTATTAACGATTGGCAACAGTTCAGACAAGTCTACCCTGTTTAGGGTTTGTCCCGTTGCAGCATTTGAACGGTGGCCGAAAAGGGAGCATAGTATAGTGTAAGAAACGGCAGCCCCATTTGGCGGAGGGAGAAAAAGATGAGCAGTTTTACGGTACGGACCGATTTGGCGCTGGAGGACAGGGAGCGGATCGGAGATGGAGGCGGTGAGATACACGGGGTGATTTTGGAGGAGGAAGAACGGGAGGAAACCGGGATTCAT
>CARDPF010000208.1 GCA_948960675.1 uncultured Eisenbergiella sp. | reverse complement strand
AGATTCATGACGACTGTCCGGATGAAATGGGGGAACTGACCAACAGCTTCCAGCACATGATCCAGGAATTAAACCGTCTGGTAGTGGCGGACTATAAAAATAAAATCACCCTCAAGGAAACCCAGCTGATGGCCCTGCAGGCGCAGATTAACCCGCATTTTCTCTACAACTGTCTTTCCCTGATCAACAGCAAGGCCCTCCTTAACAGCCAGCCGGAAATCAGCCGCATGGCCCAGCTTTTGTCCACCTTCTACCGGACCACCTTAAATAAGGGGAAGTCCGATACACTGCTGGTCAATGAAATTAAAAACGTAAAATCTTATATTGACATCCAGCTGCTCTTAAATGACCAGGCTTTTGAGGTATCCTACCAGATTGATGCACACCTGCCGCAGCAGGAGGTACCCAACCTGCTTTTACAGCCGCTTGTGGAAAATGCCATCGTACATGGCATTCTTCCCAACAAGGCAAGGCCCGGGAGACTCTTTGTCTCCGTCACCCGGGCCGGGGAGCAGATTCTGTTCTCCATTATGGATAACGGGCTGGGTATCCCCGCCGAAAAAATACCGCTTCTGACGTGTACGCAGTCCAACGGCTATGGCCTCAAAAATGTCCACGAGCGCCTGCAGCTTACTTACGGGGAAGCATGCGGGCTCACCATCAACAGCATCCTAAACGAAAGCACCCTCATCACCTTTGCCATTCCCGTGCAGGGGTAAGGCCCACAGGCTGAACCGTTACGGCTGCCCCAACAATTTTGTCAGGCGGGCTTGTGCAGTTCGTTCTCCAAAAGGGAAGCGGCGTCAAGTTTGAGGATGACGGGAAAGCCGTCGTGAAGGAGGGTTCCGTTTTCTACCCTAACTGTCTTTTCGTTGAGCAGGTTTTCATAGGCTCCGTCCTTTACATGGGCGGCAAGCTTTCCCTGATACCCTTTGAGGGAAAAGATGCCCAGCACACATGCCTGCCCCATTTTGCACCACACGTATGCCGTGTCATGGGGATCATCCGCAAACATCCCATAGACACCGTCTGCCTGCAGCTTCGTCTTTTTGATGTCGGCGCACTTGGCTATGAAAGCGGACAGATCCTCCCCTGACGCAAAATCCGTGGTATCCTTTTCAAAAATACTAGGCCGGTGGGCCAGCATCGCCTCCTGTCCGGCATAGACAAAGGCCGTTCCTTTCAGCATAAAGCAAAAAGCCGTCCAGTTTAAAACGGATTCCCGGTTTGTCACATGATGGGCCACCCGGTCTTGGTCGTGGTTTTCCAGACAGCGCAGTTTCACATAATTTTCCGGATAAGTTCCTTCCTGTTTCTCGATTTCGTCCAGATACAGGGACAGCGGAAAATTTTCCCGGTCTTTGATGTAACTTAAGTATGCGGGCCAGATATCATAGTCATAGCAGATATCGAATACCTCATACAGCTGGGAATCGGTAGCGCAATAGCCCTTTTGGTCCCGGATGAATTTGATAAAATGTTTCTCCGTGGATTCTGCCAGCCAGATCGCCCCCGGCCGCACTTCCTCCACTTCCCGCCGCGCCATGCGCCAAAATTCCACCGGTACCCGGGGCGCCACGTCACAGCGGAAACCGTCCACCATTTCGGCCCACATTTTCAGGGTATCAATCTGATACCTCCACAACCCTTCCGCCGAATAGTCCAGATCAGCGATATCGCTCCAATCCGGCACCAACGTCACCGTATTGCCCTGACTGTCACGTTTAAAATATTCCGGATGGTTTTCGATCAGCCAGGAATCCGGGGAAGTATGATTGTATACCACATCCAAAATGCACAACATTCCCCTCTTATGGATTTCCCCTGTCAGATGCCGGAAATCCTCCATGCTTCCCATGGCAGGATCCACGCTGCGGTAATCCCGGATCGCATAGGGACTCCCGTCCTTTCCCTTCCTGTTTTGCACGCCCACCGGCTGCACGGGCATCAGCCAGACAATATCCGTTCCCAGCGCCAGTATCCGGTCCAAATCCCTCTCCACCGCTGCAAAGGTTCCTTCCGGCGTGTGGTTTCTTACAAACAGGGAATACATCATTTTCTGCCGCAATTCCATATTGGTCTGCTTTGCCATTCTAACCTCCCTCGCAAATGCTTCGCTTTTTGCTTCTATCTCTGTTTGAAAAGCACCGGCTTTGAAAAACCGTCGCGTTTCATTTCCCATTGTACAGGAAACGGCAGGATTTTGAAAGTCCCGCCGTTTCTTTTTCACCGCACCGTTTTCCCAGCCGGTTATCTTTGCTTCCTGCCGGCAATGCGCCAAACGGCTGTAAAACAGACATTTGGCGCATGCAGCAAGGAGCCAAACCCCCGCTGCTTCCAGCGGGGGCGTTGCCTTTATTCGTTCACGGCTGCCGTGATTTCGTCCAGGATTTCCTGTCCGCCCTCCGCATACCATTTTGTCACAAAATTGTCGAACTCATCAACCGGAGCCTGCCCCAAAATAATCTTTGCAAAGGTTTCCTCCTCCAGCTTCTCCAGGTTCGCCCACTTGGACGCCATGGTATCGGTCTGTCCGCTGTAAATATTGTAAATGGGCTCATAACCCTCTTCCATCAGCGGCCTTGCGCCAACCATGATGGAAACCAGACGCGGAATGTTGGAATCGGCAATCTCATTATCCAAATCCCAGTATTCCAGAGAGAAATCGTCCTTCGGGTCAAGCTTCAACACTTCAATGGCATCCAGATCGCCTTTTAACAGCTTCCTGCCGGTAGTATCCACGTCCTCTTTCTTCACTTCACCCAGATTAAACTTCTTTAACCACTCATAGGAATATTCGATTTCGTCGGCATTGTCATATACATTAAACAAAGGATATACTGCGGAAGTGGATGTATCCGCTACTTTACCCTCATTCACCCACTGCTGCTCATAGGCGATCAGGTAATTGATGATTTGTACCACCGCGCCGGGATTTTCATAGCCTTTGCGGACACACACATACTGTGTGGTAGGATCGGACATCGGGGAATAAAACTTTCCGTCTGCCGCCAAAGGAGCCATGTAAGCCTGCCATTCCTGACTGCCATCCAAGGTCACGCTGTCTACGGTATAGCCGCACCACCAAGGCCCGAAGAAAATGCCCGCCCGTCCTGCGGTTACAGGCTCCAGCGCATCGCTTCTAACCAAAACTTCCGGGTCAATCACGCCTGCTGCATACATCTCGGCAAGCTTTGCCAGCGCTTCTTTGGTTTCAGGCTGTACGGAACCGTAATACACTTCACCGCTGTCGTTTTGCAGCCAGTATTCCGGGTAAGACTGATAAGCGCCAAAAATCGGATCCAATCCCCAGCGGTTCTGGCCCCTTGCGATGAGCTGGTCACCGGATGCAGGCCCTACAATCCCGATGGTGTTGTCGCCACCCAGCTTCGCATCCACAAATTTCTGCGCCACTTCAAAGACTTCATCTACAGTCTTGGGGGCTTCCAGATTCAGTTCGTCCAGCCAGTCCTGACGGATCCACATGGTGTTGACTCCGCTGGCAGTCAGGTTCGGCGCGGGAATGGCATACATTTCCCCGTCGGAGGAAATGGCATCCATCAAAGCATCGCCACCGGAATGTACATACTGCTTGAGTTGGTCAGAAGCATACTCCTCAAATACCTCGGTAATCGGCTGGATCTGATCGTACTTTAGCATCGCTAAAAACTGCGTCTGCCCTACGTTCATCGCATCCGGCAGGGTATTGGATGCGATACAGAGATTGATTTTCTGCTCAAAGTCCGTATTGGAACAGATCCAATCATATTGTACGTCAATGTTCAAGTCCTCTTTGAGCCACTGCAGGTAACGGCTGTTCTCCACTGTTTCGCCTTCCGCAAAGGTGGTGTTGGGATCCAGTCCGTGCCCCATTTTGATGGTGACGGTGTCCGCAAAAGGCTGCAGTGCCTTGGATCCTGTGTCCGCTGCGCTGTCCTCTCCCCCTGCTTCCCCGTCTGCTGCAGGTTCCTTGGCCTCTTCCTCCTGCTTTGCCGGGGCAGATTCCGCGCCGGAATTTGCCCCATTCCCCGAACCGTCTGCATTGTCTGTACCGCACGCGGCCATGGAAACGACCATTGCGGATGCCAGCATGGTTGCCAATACTTTTTTCATTTTCATACGACTTCCCTCCATTTTGATATGTATTTGTTTTGGTATTCCGATTCGCATCTGTCAGCCTTTTACGGAACCCAATGTAATACCTTTGACAAAATATTTCTGCAGGAACGGGTATACAATCAACACCGGAATCATGGCGATAAAGATTTTTGCCGCGTCCAGGGACTGGTTATTGAGTTTGGAGGCCGCCGCAATCTGCTCCGCGTTCATGGAAGAATAATCCAGCGTGACCACCATCTGCTGGATGTAGGTCTGCAGCGGATAGCTGGCTTCCTTGGTGCTAAGTACCAGCCCTTGGAAAAATTCATTCCAGTAACCAACGATGGTAAACAGGGTAATGGTGGCAATGCTGGGCTTTGCCAGCGGAATGAAGATGGAACTCCAGATCCGCCACGGTCCTGCGCCGTCCACCAGTGCCGCCTCCTCCAATTCCGACGGCAGGTTTTTAAAGAAGTTCATCGCCAGAATAACATTGTACACCGGCAGTCCGCCCGCCAATACCAGTCCCCAGATATTGTCAATCAGCTTATAATTACGCATGGTCAGATACCAGGGCACCGTACCGCCGTTAAACAGCATGCAAAAAATCAATAGCCACATAAAAGCGTTTCTTTTGGGAAACTGTGTGGTCGTTCTGGAAAGGGGATAAGCCGCCATCAAAATACAGCCCAGGCTGACAATGGTTCCCAGAACCACACGGCAGATGGAATTCCAGAAAGACCTGAAAAACGCACCTTCCCCAATAATCTTCTTATAAGAATCCAGGTTAAAGTGAATGGGCCAAAAGGAAACCAACCCGGCATTGACCGCCTCTTTGGAACTTAAGGATACGCACAGCACGTACCACAAAGGCATCAGGCAGAGCAGCGTAATGATCAGCAAAAGGATGACGTTAAAGACATCAAATACTTTTGAGGATACGGAACTATCTTTCATGGTTTCTCCCTCCCGTCAGAATAACTTATAGCCGGCAAATTTATCTGCCATCCAATAGCCCACTGTAATCAGCACGAAACTCACCACGGATTTCAACAGGCCTACCGCCGTCGCCAGGGAAAACTGCAGGTTAATCAAACCTGCCCGGTACACCCAGGTATCCAGAATATCGCCGGTGGAATATACCAGCGGGTTATACAGGTTAAAAATCTGGTCAAAACCCGCGTTGAGCACATTGCCCAGGGAAAGAATTGCCAACAGGGCGACCGTCATCTTGATCCCGGGCAGGGTGACATGCCAGATTCTTTTAAACCGCCCGGCGCCGTCCACCGCAGCCGCTTCATACAACTCCGGCGCAATGCCCAGCATGGCAGATAAATAAATGATGGCGTTGTAACCAAAATTCTTCCAGATATCCGTCCCGATGATCAGGGGCCTAAACAGGCTCGCCGTTCCGAAAAAATTAATGCTTTCCCCGCCAAAAAGCTTGATCAGGGAATTGATGGGCCCTACATAGCCGAAAATGTTCAGTACGATCTTTGCCAGAATGACCCATGACAAAAAGTACGGAAGATATACGATGGTTTGAATCGGCCGGTAAAGCTTTTTGATGCACAATTCGTTTAAAAGAGTGGCAAACACCAGGGGCACTACCAG
>CARDPF010000207.1 GCA_948960675.1 uncultured Eisenbergiella sp. | reverse complement strand
GGGCATTCCCGCCAAGGAATGCCCGGGTTTCTTTTGGCCATGGTTTCCGTACTTTTTGCATGGTTGTGTTTGAACCATTTTGCTTTTCATGGTATAATCGGGTAACAGTGCAGACAGTAACGGTTGGGACAAGTCCGCAACGTTACGCAACACCAATCCATCCGCCCCAAATGGCGGACAATCAGGAGGAGGAACTATGAAGTATTACGTATCGGTAAGCGCTGCGCCTGCGGGCGACGGGACAAAGGAGCGTCCTTTTGCCACCATACAGGAGGCCGCAGAACTGGCAAAGGCCGGGGACGAAGTCATTGTGGGGCCGGGTGTCTACCGGGAGGCCGTGCATCCCTGCCATGCCGGGGAGGAGAACGCCCGGATTGTATTCCGCTCCGGGGAAAAAGGAAAGGCCGTAATCACAGGCGCCGAGCAGGTGACGGAGTGGGAGCGTGTGGAGGGCAGTGTCTGGAAATGCGCCGTGCCCAACCGGCTGTTTGGGGAGTACAACCCTTTTACCACCCTTGTATATGGGGACTGGTTTATCGCTTCTTTTATCGCGCATACCGGGGAAGTGTATGTAAACGACAAGGCCATGTATGAGGTGGATACGCTGGAAAAAGTGCTGCATCCGGTTACCTCCAAGGCTTCCTGGGATCCGGATTTTTCCGTTTATACCTGGTTTGCCAGACAGGATCCGGAAACGGACAGCACGGTGCTCTACGCAAACTTTCACCAATGGGATCCCCGCAGGGAATGCGTGGAGATCAATGTCCGCCGCAACTGCTTTTATCCGGAGAAAGAGGGAATCGGATATATTACGCTTTCCGGATTCAAGGTGACCAAGGCGGCGACCCAGTGGGCACCGCCCACCGCCTATCAGGAAGGGATGGTCGGCCCGCACTGGTCGAAGGGCTGGATCATAGAGGACTGCGAGATTTCCCATTCCAAATGCAGCGGTATTTCCCTGGGCAAGTATCTCCAGCCCGGCAACGACAATAAGTGGTCCAAGTTAAAATACAAGGACGGAACACAGACGGAGCGCGACTGCATCTGTCAGGCCCAGCGGGAAGGGTGGACGAAGGAACGCATCGGTTCCCACATTGTGCGCCGCTGTGACATTCACGACTGCGGCCAGACAGGGATCGTGGGACATTTGGGAGGGGTGTTCTCGGTCATAGAGGACAACCACATTCACCATATTAACAACCGGCAGAACCTGGCAGGCGCGGAAATCGGCGGTATCAAAATGCATGCGGCCATTGATGTCGTTTTCCGCAGAAACCATATTCACCACTGCACCCGCGGGCTTTGGCTGGACTGGCAGGCGCAGGGAAGCCGGGTGACGGACAATCTCTTCCACGATAATGCACTTCCCTTTGCACATCTTATGAACGAGGAAGCCATGGTGGGCATAGGCGAGGATATTTTTGTGGAAGTATCCCACGGGCCGACGCTGATTGACCATAATGTGCTGCTTTCCACACGGGCCCTCCGGCTGCCAACCCAGGGCGTTGCCGTGATACATAACTTAATCTGCGGTTCGCTGTCTGCGGTGGGCACCGGTGTAGACAATGGGGCAAAGTCCCTTTCTTCCCCGCGTTATACGCCCTATCACGTACCGCACCGCACGGAAATTGCCGGATTTATGTCGATCCTCCACGGCGATATGCGTTTTTACAATAACATATTTGTCCAACAGCCAATCCATCCCTTCTTAAAACGCATGGAAGCGGAAAATGCAGGCTCCCCTTGGGATGAACTCAATACGGTGGCAGGCACGAAGCCCTATGACGGTTATCCTACACAGGAGGAATGGGAACGGGAATTTGAAGGCTACTGCGGTATGGGTTCGGATCCCAGCGACCGGTATTACATTCCGCTTCCGGTGTGGACCGGCGGGAACTGCTATTTCAACGGCGCCCTGCCCTGTGACAAGGAAGTGGATTTTACTGCAGATACCCAACATTCGGTATTTGTAAGGCTGGAGGAAACGGACGGGAATCGCGTCCTGCGCACCAATTTGGGGGACTACCTTCCCCAAAAAGCCGCAGCGCCCCTCACCACAAAGACACTGGGGCTGGCATTCGAGCCGGAACAGCCCTTTGAAAACCCGGACGGGACGCCCATCGTTTTTGATGAGGACTATTTCGGGCAAAAACAGGCCCGCGTGGTTCCGGGACCGTTTGCGCAGGTCTTGGACGGGATGCCCGTATAAGGCACTGCCGCCGCAGGGCGTGGGGCATCCGATTATGAAATCCGCAAAAAACCGCGCGGCAGGGCCCGCGCGGTTTTTTGCGTCACAGGATCAGCCTTCCTGCCGTTTGTGCAAAATATTGCCTATCGGCAACCGCGCCCGACGCGGAGTGTGCGCTTTGCGCACACTTTTACTTTTTGCGTAACAGGAAGCAGATTCCGGCCAGCAGGACCAGCGTTACGGCAAAGCCGCCCTCCAGTCCGAAAGCGCCGCCGTTCATGAAAGCTTTACCTTCTACGGGAACACTGCAAAATACGGTACATTCCGTGGCGATTCCGCTCACGCGGATCCCCCAGAAATTGCCCTGCGCCAGATTCCAGATGCTGTGGAGCGCGCCGATTCCCCAGATGTTTCCCCTTTTGATAAAATAGACGGATGCAAATACCCCGAAAAGAATCAGGTTGCAAAACGCCAGCGCGCCGATTCCGTTGTTGAGCAAATGCAGCGCCGCAAACAGTACGGCATTGGAAAATACGGCAAGCCACATGGGATAACGCCTGCCGATGGAAACCATGATACAGCCGCGGCAGAGGACTTCTTCCCCCATTCCCTGTATCATAAAGCCGGCAAAAAACAGGAGAAACATTCCGCCCCCGAAAGCTTTGGAAAATCCTTCGATCCGGAGCGCGCCCGTTATGATACAAAGCAAAACCGCAGCCGAAAACATTCCGAATCCTATACCCAGTCCCATCAGATATTCCTTACCGGCCCCCTTTTTTGTAAATCCCAACGTATCCGGCGTTCTTTTTTGCAGAAAGCGGCAGAAAAGAAGCGTGAGAACTGTCATTGCAAGGGTGGAAAACAGGGACAAAACCGTATAGGTATCCGAACCCGCAAGCTGCAGAATCGCTGCATTCACGCCCTCCATGTCCCCGGCGGCAACCGCCGCCTGATAGGCCGCATTTTGGGACATTAACAACAACTCCCCTGGCACCATGAACAGGACCTGTACGATGGTGCAGACCAAAAACAAGAGCAGGAACATCACGATTTCCAAAAACCAGTTCAATCCTTTTTGCTTTTGCTGTGCCCTGATAACCGCTTCCGGCCTTTCCAATTGAAAATTCATAGCATAAGTTCCTCCTTGGCAGCAATTTCTTATTGTACTATTTAAATATGGGGCATTTGGCTGCATTTATGAATCAGCTTCTTATAAATATGTTCGATCATCCATGTCTCCCTGGGTATCCTTTGGGCTTCCTCAAAAGACCACCATTTTACGGCCTGGTTTTCCGCTTCGCATACGACCAGCGCCTCGCGTTCGTCCGCCTCCGCCAGATAGGTGACGTTAAAATGAAGATGGCTTGGCACATAGTCCCCGTTTTTGACATGGCCGTCAACGGTCAGTGTTTCGAGACTGAAAATCCCGCTGCTTAGCAGACGGGCATTTTTTACCCCTGTTTCCTCCCGCAGTTCCCGCAGCGCCACTGCGCGCAGGTCCGCTTCCCCGTCCGCATGCCCCCCGATCCATGACCAGGAATCATACAGGTTATGGTAGACCATAAGCGTTTTCGTGCGCGCCCGGTTCACCGTCCAGAGGGAAGCCGAAAAATGTGCAATCCGGTTCTCCCGTGACAGACAGTCCGCATGCTGTTCCAAATATTGCAGCATTAGCGCCTTGTCGTACTCCTCCTGCCGGTTCACCGGCTTGTAAGCCTCAATATCCTCAAACAGCCCCATGGTTTTTCCCCCTTCCCTTCTCATTTGCATGTCCGGTTTGCCCCACCCTGCCTGAAGGGTTGGCAAACATACCTTTATCATCATAGCACAATATCTTCTGTTTTGCAGTAAAATTGTGGGCGTAACCGGACATTTCGTAACAGTTTAGCCGAAGGCTGAACTGTTACGTTTGGTGTGAACTATTGTTTCTGTGTAGTGACTTTGGGGGGCAGGTGTGGTATAATGGGACAAAATCGGTGGATATACATTTACGGACGGTGCAGGAGGAGTGCGGCATGTATTTGGTGACACAGACAGAGGTACTGGCGGAGACGCTGGGCAATGAAAATTGTGTGCGTGTATTAAAACGGGCGGGATTTGACGCCATTGACTGGTCCTTTTTTGAAATGACGCAGGGACGGGGCGTATGGTGTGCGGACGGCTGGAAGGAGCACGCCCGTTATTTGAAGAAGGTGGCGGATGACTGCGGCATAGCGATCGTGCAGGCGCATGCCCCGTTTCCGTCCTCGAAGGGGGAGGAGCCCTTTGACACGGTGATCCTGCAGCGGATTTTGCGCTCCATGGAGGCGGCTGCCCTGATGGGGGTGGAAAAGATTGTGGTGCATCCTAGGCACCATCTGGAGTATGCCAAGAACCGTCAAAAGCTTTGGGAGGAGAACCTTGCCTTTTACCGCAGCCTGATTCCCTACTGTGAGGAGTACGGGATCAAGGTTTGCGCGGAAAATATGTGGGGGTATGATGACAGGCGGCACTATATCATAGACAGCTTCTGTTCCCAGCCGGAAGAATTCTGTGCGCTTTTGGATGAATTGGACAGTCCGCAGATTACGGGTTGTCTGGATTTGGGCCACTGTGCGCTGGTGGGAGTTGAGCCGCAGGATTTTATACGGGCGATGGGAAAGAAGCGTCTGGGTGCGTTGCACGTGCAGGATGTGGATTATCTGGCGGACTGCCATACCGTGCCGTTTATGCAGCGGCTGGATTGGGAGGAGATCTGTACGGCCCTGGCCCAGATCGGATACGAGGGGAATTTTACGTTCGAGGCGGATGAGTTTTTGCGGCCCTGGCCGGTGGAATTGCAGCCGGATGCCAGCGCTTTGATGGCAAAGACCGGCAGATACTTGATGGCCAGGATAGATGGAAAAAAACGGCCCGGTGAGCGGCAAAAAAATTGAAGTCATAAAAACTCTGTGTTAGTATAGGGATGGGGGAAATTTTGCAGGCAGATAAGCGTAACAGGGCTCCTGCATACACTGTGACAGATAAGCCGCTGCTGCGGCGGAATGAGAGGAAACATGATAGAGAAGAACGAAAGCGGTAAGGTAGAAAAGCTGACGCTTCCCCGCACGATTCATCTGATTCCGATGGATCGTGTGGCCGGTTTTGACATCAGGCCGGGATTTTACGAGATTAACGGGGCAACGGCGATTCCCGGAGGGGTAAATTTTACGGTGCACTCCCACGGGGCAACGTCCATTGAACTTTTATTGTATCACCGGGAGGCGGCAGAGCCTTTCGCGGTACTGCCGTTTCCGGCGCACTACCGGATCGGCAACGTGTATTCCATGATTGTGTTTAAATTAAATATTGAGGAATTTGAGTATGCTTTTAGGGTGGACGGTCCTTATGACCCCAAGCAGGGGCTGATTTTCGACGGTTCCAAGTCTCTGTTGGATCCGTATGCAAAGGCGATCACCGGACAGAGTAAATGGGGCGTTTCGACACCCCGCGGGCAGCATTACAAAGCGCGGGTGGTCAAGGACGACTTTGACTGGGGAGCGATGGAGAGT
>CARDPF010000206.1 GCA_948960675.1 uncultured Eisenbergiella sp. | reverse complement strand
CCACCACGGCCTTTCCCCTGGTGCCGCTGATTTCCATCCGGTTCGTACCCGGATATTCCCCTGTTGAGGTGATAAAAACCGCCGTCGCGCCGTTTGCATATTCGGCGTAAATCGTGGCGTCATCCTCCACCCCGATGTTGTGGTACTGTCCCTCCCTGCAAAACGCGCGCAATCTTACCGGCATTCCTGCAATCCACTGCCAGATATCCAGATTGTGCGGGCACTGGTTCAAAAGCACGCCCCCGCCCTCCCCGTTCCAGGTGGCCCGCCAGTCCCCGGAATCGTAATAGCACTGGGTGCGGTACCAGTTATTGATAATCCAGACAAACCGTTTCATTTCCCCCAGCGTCCCGGCTTTCATCAAATCATGCAGCTTTCTGTAGAGAAAATTGGTTCTCTGGTTATACATAATCCCAAAAACCTGTCCGCTCTCCTTGGCGGCGCGGTTCATTTCGCGCACGCTGGCCACATCCACCCCGGCCGGTTTCTCCGTCAGCACGCAAAGGCCATGGGAAAAAGCCTCCCTGGCGATCACCGGGTGCAGCTTATGCGGGGTGGCGATCACCACCGCGTCAATCTTCTTTTCTTCCAGCATCCTATGGTAATCCCCATAGGCCAAAACTCCCTTGCCAAAGCGCTTTGCCGCAAAAGCAAGCCTTTCGGGATCGCTGTCGCATACCGCCGCCAAAACCGCGCCCCGTACCCTGTTTTCAAAAATCTGGACTGCATGGGCGCTCCCCATGTTCCCGATTCCCACAACTCCTATCCGTAAAATATCCACATCCGCTCCTTTGGCTGTCCGCCTCCTGCTAACCTGTACAGTTCCCCCATAAATCTTAACGCCCAATCCCCCTTATCCGGGACTACAAATCATAATACATGGCAAATTCCGCCGGATTGGGAATTTCACCCAACTGCCTGGCCTCGCTGCGCTTGCGGGCAATCCAGGTATCAATCAGGCGCTGCGGGAACACGTTTCCCTTTGTCAGATACGCGTGGTCTTCCTCCAGCGCGTAAAGCGCCTCCTCCAGCGATTTGGGCAGCCCCTGTATTTTTTCCTGCTCCTTTTTGGACAGCGTGTACAGGTTGCAGTCGTAAGGCCCCCATCCCCTCTGTGCCGGGTCAATCTTATTGGCAATCCCGTCCAGTCCCGCCATCAAAATCGCCGCGTAGGCATAGTACGGATTCGCCGTGGCATCCGGATTGCGCAATTCAAACCGCTTCGTCAGCGGGGATTTGGCGTAAGCCGGTATCCGGATCACCGCACTGCGGTTGGAGGTTGCATATCCCACCGTCACCGGCGCTTCATAGCCCGGTACCAGCCTCCGGAAGGAATTGGTGGAAGGATTGGTAAAAGCGCAGAGCGATGCGATATGGGCAAGCAGCCCTCCGATAAAATAATGGGCCGTACGGCTTAATCCGGAGTATCCGTTTTCGTCGTAAAAAACCGGCTCCCCCTCTTTTTGCAAAAGCATATGTACATGCATGCCGCTCCCCGCCTCCCGGTAGACCGGCTTTGGCAGAAAGGTCGCCGTTTTGCCCGTCTGCGCCGCCAGATTTTTGACAATATATTTGACGGTCATCGTATCGTCCGCCATCTTGGACATGTCTCCCAGTTCCACCTCAATCTCCATCTGGCCGGGGCCGCCCACCTCATGGTGATGGTATTTGACATCAATTCCCCATTCCTGCATCATCATGCACATACGGCTGCGCAGGTCGTAGCCCACATCCTGCGGCGCCGTTATATGATAGCCGCCTTTGTCTACCACCTCATAGCCGTTGTTGCCCGCCGTATCCAGGCTGCGGTTCCAAGCCGCCTGCCGGGTATCAATCCGGTATCCGCACTCCTGCGGCCGTACCGTATACCGCGCGCTGTCGAACAGGTAAAATTCAAACTCCGGCCCGATCAGCATCCGGTCCGCAACGCCCGTCTGGCGCATGTATTCCTCCGCACGCAGGCTGACATTTTTGGGATACTGGTCAAAAGGCAGATTCTCCCCTTTCCCGATCACACACACATTTCCGCACATGGTCAGGGTCGGAATTTGCGCAAAGGGATCCACATACGCAGTTTTGGGATCCGGCAAAAATACCATGTCGCTTTTCTCAATGGGTGCATAACCATAATTGGAACCGTCAAACCCGATTCCCTGCAAAAAAGTATTTTCCCCGAACCGTTCCACCGGAATCGTGACGTGGCGCCACCTTCCGTCGATATCCGTCATTTTAAAATCAATCATCCGGATCTGTTTGTCCGCACATAGTTTTTTGATTGCATCCACCTTGTCCATACGGGTTCTCCTCTCTGTTCCAATCCGCAACGCCCCTTTGGCTGCCTGTCCCGAACCTGCCTATGCCGTTTTCTTTGCGGAATGTTTTCTCCATTATAGAAAAAACGGCCCGAATAGTCAATATCCTGTCAATGCCGCATCCACTACCTGTGCCTGTATTCGTGCAAGAAAATCGTTTGGATGGTTAAGCCAATTCCCGGTCAGGTCAATATAGCGCTTGCGCTTTTGCAAAACCCTCTGCACAGCCTGCACATTGGCAACGCCGACCCTGTCTCCTTGCAGCGCCAAAACCGCTTCCTCCTGCTCCTGCTGGAATGCACAAAACCAAAACGGATCCGTCGCCGCCAATTCGTTTGGCAGGGTTGTCGCAATCAGTAAAAATTCCACATCCGGACAGTCCTTTTGGATTGCTTCCATCAGACGCATCGTTTTATCACGGTACTCGGCTCCCCTGCAGCGATCATTCATGCCAAACCCCAAAATCACCAAATCGGGACAATACCCGGATGCCCTGTCCCTGGCATTTGCGATTGCCCATTCCGTATCCACTCCCCCCACGGAAGTATTGTTCCACTCCACCGGCCCCTGACACCTCTTTTGCAGGCTTTCCAGCAAAAGCCTGTCCCAGGCCGGCTGTCTCGGCTCCTGTCCGTACATACCGCTGCAATCCCATCCGCAGGAAATACTGTCCCCATAGAGCACGATGCGGACCGGTTCCCCCTTCTTGCATTTCCCAAAAAACCGGGGCAGATTCCCTTCTGCAGATTGTGGGATCTCCCCCTGCCAATCCTCCTGTGTCGTATACGTAACGGCAGCCTGCCAGCAGGTCACGTTCTGTGGACACCCCACCGCCGACAGATTCAGGTAGCGGCCGTCTATCGCCTCCACCGGACCAAAGCCCAAAGGCGGTCGTCCTTCAGCCGCCTCTTGGGCCGCCTGCCTGGTTTCATATAAAAAGTGATCCCAGCCGGTACAACAAATCCTGCTGCCCGCAGGTACAGCCAGAAATCCGTCCTCCACCCGGTAATCCCTGCCTTCCTCATAACAAACCCTACCGTCGTAGCTTTCCACCCGGAGCACTTTCTTTGGCAGCCGCGCAAATGGCGCCCGGCACTCCCCCTCCTGCACAATCATGGCGAAAGTCTCCCGGTAAATCTCCCCCTTTGCCCAAACGGGCCGCATCCATTTTTCCAGTCGTTCCATTCCCCTTCCCCTTTCTTTGTTTTTCATTGGTAAAACGTTTTTCCTGCTAACCTGATCATATGCCCATTTCCCTGACCTGTCAACTTTCTTTTCCGGCAGTTTGCGTAAAATCGTGTGTTTAGGAACATCCTGCATTTGGAAGGTATTTCCCGGTCGGAGGCCTTGCAGGCCTGTAATGACCATGCGTCCCCTGCAGGCCGCCCCAAAGCCACCAATACCTCGCCCCCTCCCGCAAAATCGGTTTCTATGCCGGCATTGGAGTGGAAAATTTTTTTGAAAAAGTCAAAATAAAATGCACATACTAAACAAGATTAATAAAAGAGAAGCATGGCAATCGTCTTCCTGAAACTGTTACGAATTGCCAGAAAAAAAAGACCGAAACGGTACATACTAAGAAGGACTTTGTGACGATGTCCTTTTCTTTAATTGCGCCGTCTGTCAAAAAGCAGAGGAAAGCTTTAAGAAGGATCCTAAAGAAAGGAAGTGGAGCTGTGGAAAGAAAAACCGTGAAAAAAATAATTTTTCAAATTGCGGCTGTACTGGCAATAACAGGACTTTGCAGTGTATGGGTCTGCTTAACATGGGAGAAAATCCCTGCTTCCATCCGGATTAAAGCGGGAATCAGCCAGGAATTGGACTTACACGCCCCGGTAACGGGAAATATCTATTTAGAAGAAAATCAAAATAGTGCCGATGCCATTCCGGCCTCCGGCATGCAGATGCAGCATGTAAACGGAGCCGGGGCGCTTTCGGTTGATTTTGCGAAACCGGTGACCCTGTTTGCCAATCAGATGCAATCCTATAAAATGGATGTAAAGCTGTTCGGTGTCATCCCATTCAAAACCGTGGATATCCAGGTCATTCCCGATGAGATGCTGCTTCCTGCAGGCGTACCCATCGGAATTTATGTCAAAACCGACGGTATCATGGTGATTGCCCAAGGGGAATTTGAAGGTTATGACCACATGCGCAAAGAACCGGCCAAACACCTTTTGCAGGCAGGCGACTACATTCTCAAAATAAACGGTGTGGACATGGAATCCAAATCCCAGCTCACCCAGACAGTCGCAGACTCCGGCGGCCAGGAATTGATTCTTACCTTGCGCCGCAACGATGAAATTTTCGACGTAAAGGTCAAACCTGCCCAGGATGTCAGCGGGGAATATAAGCTCGGCATCTGGATCCGTGACAATGCCCAGGGCGTTGGCACTATGACTTATCTGGAACCGGATAATACTTTCGGGGCTTTGGGACACGGGATCAACGATACGGACACCACTCTGCTCATGGAGGTCAAAAGCGGAAGTCTTTATAAAACGGAAATTGTCGCAATTAAAAAAGGGGAAGGGGGAACCCCAGGAGAATTGACCGGCGTCATAGATTATAACCGGAACAATAAAATCGGAACGGTGGAAACCAACTCGGTTGGCGGCATTTTCGGGACACTACAGGCAGACACGGCTTCTTTATTACAGGGACAAGCCCTGCCCATCGGTTTAAAACAGGATGTGAAACTGGGCAGCGCACAGATTTTATGCTGTGTGGACGGCAGCACTTCCCCGCAGCTTTACGATATTGAAATCAAAGCCATTCACTTAGACCACGATAACGTAAACCGGGGGCTGGAACTGCAGGTGACGGATGCGGCCCTGCTTTCCCGGACCGGCGGAATCGTACAGGGCATGTCCGGCTCCCCCATCCTACAGGACGGGAAAATCATCGGGGCCGTCACCCATGTATTGGTCAATGACCCTACCCGGGGATACGGGATTTTTATCGAGAACATGCTTTCCCAATAAACCGGCGAATGCCGGTTTATTGGGAAAGCCATGCACACATGCGGCAAAGCCGCATGGTGCGTTCACGCAACGCGCAGCACGTGCGCGTTCCTGCTTGTTGGGCTTGACGGGAAAGCCATGCACACATGCGGCAAAGCCGCATGGTGCGTTCACGCAACGCACAGCTTATGCGCGTTCCTAACCGAAGCATTTTTGTGTTACCGTTTTTTCCGATAAACTGGAAGTTATAAAGTGAATAATTTTTTGTCTAATTTTTTATACAATAGAGTACCAACAAAAAATAGGGCCGCTAACACAACAATGTTATATTGTACTGGAGCTAAATAACAGAAATTAAAAGTTGCGTGCATAATGGCCATTAGCAATATGTTTTTGCATTGATAATAGGTTATTCCCAAAACAACGGAAACAAGTAATGTCCATATACAAAGACAAACAATTTGTT
>CARDPF010000205.1 GCA_948960675.1 uncultured Eisenbergiella sp. | reverse complement strand
CAAAGCAGGGATGGTGACGCCGGTCATGGCAATTGCGGTTGCCAGAGCAGCGCAAAGGCTGGGGCTTGCAGCCAAAATTAAGTGGCCAAACGACGTGGTGATCGGCAGTAAAAAGGTGTGCGGCATTTTGACGGAACTTTTTTTTAAGGAGGACGGCAGCTTTTATCTGATTATCGGAACCGGAATCAATGTCAACCAGCGGGCGGTGCCGGAGGAACTTGGGGAGAAGGCGACTTCTTTTTGGATGGAAAGCAAAGAGGTGACGGACCGGGAAAGGCTCCTTGCGGACGTTTTGCACTTGTTTGCGGATTTTTATGGCCGGCTGGAGCAGGACGGGGATCTTTCCGGCCTGAAAAATGAGTATGAGGCTCTATTGGTGAATGTGAATGCCCCGGTAAAGGTGCTGGATCCGAAAGGAGAGTGGGAAGGCATGGCGCTTGGGATTGACGAGTGCGGTGAACTTCTGGTGCGCCGCGCTGACGGGAGCGTGGAGGCGGTCTATGCCGGGGAAGTGTCGGTGAGGGGAATGTATGGCTATGTCTGAGACGTCTGGAAATGGGGAAAAAATTGTGCTCTGTGGGGCGAACGCTTACGAGAAGAAATATTATTTTAACGAGAGGTTCCGGGGGATTCCGCAGTCCGTGCAGGATGAACTGCATATCATCTGCGTGCTTTTTACGGAAGAGGTAGGCGGCATTTTTACGATTGTTTTTGAACCGGACGGGACGCTGGCGCTGGAGACGGATGCAGCGGAGGACGATATTTTGTATGATGAAGTTTCCAGCGGCCTGTTGGTGGCGGAAATCCGGAGACGGCGGCAGGAACTGTTGGAATCTTTAAATTTGTATTACCGGGTGTTTATTTTGCATGAGGCTCTTTTGGAGGAATAATCGTTGTTGGTTGGAGTGCCCGCCGGTATGGGCGGACGGATGGGGGCAGGAATGATTTTGGTCATAGATGTGGGAAATACCAATATCACGTTCGGTGTGTATGAAAAGCGGCGGTTGAGGACTACCTTTCGGATGATGTCCAGAATGCAGCGGACCAGCGATGAGTACGGCATTACGATCCGCGAACTGTTAAAGGTCAATCAGGTGGAATGGGAGCGGCTGGAGGGTACAATCATTGCCAGCGTTGTGCCCAATATCATGCACTCCCTGACGGGGGCCGTCAGGCGGTATTTGAAGACGGAACCGCTTATTGTGGGAACGGGCATTAAGACCGGAATCCGTATCACTTCCGAGAATCCAAAGGAGATCGGGCCAGACCGGATTGTGGATGTGGTAGCGGCCTATGAAAAATATGGTGGGCCTGTATTGGTGTTGGATTTCGGTACGGCAACCACCTACGATCTGGTCACGGCAGACGGCAGGTTCGGAGTGGGCATTACGGCTCCGGGGATCCGGATTTCGGCCAAAGCGCTCTGGGAGGATACGGCAAAGCTGCCGGAGATCGAGATCAAAAAGCCGGATTCCATTTTGGCGCGGGAGACCGTAACCAGCATGCAGGCCGGGTTGGTGTATGGACAGATCGGGCAGACCGAATATATTATCAATCAGGTGAAAAAGGAAACCGGGTTTACGGATTTAAAGGTGGTGGCCACCGGCGGGATGGGCCGCATTATTGCGGATGAGACGGATGCCATTGATGTCTATGACAGTTCCCTGACGCTGGATGGGCTGCGGATTCTTTACGAAAAGAACCGGAAGGGTGTGGACAGGGGGTAACAAAGGAGCATGGAGCAGTGTAGGATCGGAAACGTGACCTTGAAAAACAAGGTGATTTTGGCTCCCATGGCAGGTGTCAGCGACCTGCCATTTCGTTTGCTGTGCGCAGGGCAGGGAGCGGGAATGGTATGCACGGAGATGATCAGTGCCAAGGCAATTTATTATAACAATAGAAATACAGAAGAACTTTTGCGGATACATCCAGGGGAGGGAACCGTGTCTTTGCAGCTGTTTGGTTCGGATCCGGATATCGTCAGCGAGATGGCCAAACGGATTGAGGAGCGCCCTTTTGCGGTGCTGGATCTGAACATGGGATGTCCGGTACCGAAGGTGGTCAACAACGGGGAGGGAAGCGCCCTCATGAAAAATCCGGTTTTGGCGGGAAAGATCATCGAAAAAACGGTGCGGGCAATCCATAAGCCCGTCACGGTCAAAATCCGGAAGGGATTTGACGATGCACACGTCAATGCGGTAGAGATTGCCCGGATTGCACAGGAGTCGGGCGCGGCGGCGGTGGCGGTACACGGGCGGACCAGACAACAGTACTATTCCGGGCAGGCGGATTGGGACAGCATCGCAAAAGTCAAGACAGCCGTACGGATTCCGGTGATCGGAAACGGGGATGTGACGGGAGCAGCCGCAGCAAAAGCAATGCTTGCGCAAACCGGCTGTGACGCCGTGATGGTGGGACGCATGGCGCAGGGAAATCCCTGGATATTCCGGGAAATCTTGGCCATGCTGGAGGGACGGGAAATTCCCCAAAGGCCCTCCCGGCAGGAGGTTTACGATATGATTGTCGCCCATGCAACCCTTTCCATGGAATATAAAGGGGCTTACATTGCGGTGCGGGAAATGCGCAAGCATATGGCATGGTATACGGCAGGACTTCCCAATTCTTCTGCGATGCGCCAGAAAATTAACGAAATGGAGACCATGGAGCAGCTGGTGGAGGGTATGAAAGAACTCCTTTTATCATAAAATGAACCATGAGTGAAATCAGGTATCTTATGTTTGGAACGGCCGCCGAAAAGAAAGCGGGCTTTTTGGCACGGGCGGCGAAGCCGCAGATGGAGCGGTTTTTTTGGCAGGATAACGCAGTGCGCCTATGCCTGATACCGCCTGCCTGGGCGGGAAGCCGGAAACTGACAAACTTTATTTACAGGATGGGAGGGGAAGGGCAGGAGTTGTGGATGGCGCCGGAACTGGAACCGTATTTTCCGGGATGGAAACAGCCGTTTCCGGAACCGGAGTTGGCTGCTTTTATCCTGCGCAGGCAGCCCTTTCGGGATAATCTCGTGGTTTTGTCCCAAAGAACCCAAAAGCGGGAGGAGGATGGGGAGGGGGATTTACACAGACAGACGGGATGGTGGCAGGAACGTTTTCTGGAAATGGTTTTTACGGATTTAAACCGCCTGTATCTGGTGGGAGACGGCTGGGGAAGCGGCACGGAGTCGCTTTTGGACTGGCTCTATGAAGAGAGTGGCCTTGCGGCGTGCGTCACAGACCGGATGCCGGATACGGACGGGCGAAAAACGGCTGTGGTGGATTTGTGCGCAGACAGCAAAATTCCCGTAAAAAAGATGGCACCGGGAAGTTTGTATCTGGATTTGACATCCAGCCCGGAAAAGCGGAGGGTAATGCGGCAAAAAAGGGCGGACATTTCCTATATATCTGTCAGAAACTACCTTGACACTGCATTCAAAGCAAGGTACAATGTGATGTGATTGCAACGGGCCTGCAGCTTTGGCGCGGGTGCGCTGTAAGGCAAGTATGCCTGCCGGATTTGTTTGGCCACCGTTTTTTCGTTTGACAAACCGGCAGAGAAATTTAAATATCTGCCAAAGCGGGCGGATTGGGACAAGAGGGACTGTGTTATGGAAGAAAAGAAGAATATTTTAACCTACGAGGGGCTGCGCAAATACGAGGAAGAACTGCATGAATTGAAAGTGAATAAACGTCAGGAAGTGGCGCAGAAGATCCGGGAAGCGAGGGAGCAGGGGGATCTGTCTGAAAATGCGGAATACGATGCCGCCAAAGACGAGCAGCGGGATATCGAGGCCAGAATCGAGGAATTGGAAAAAATCCTGAAAAATGCCGAAGTAGTCGTGGAGGATGAGGTAGACCTCGAGAGGATTAATATCGGATGTCAGGTGAAGATTTTGGATCTGGAATATGATGAGGAACTGGATTATAAAATTGTGGGTTCAACGGAGGCCAACAGCCTGAAAGGGAAAATTTCCAACGAATCCCCGGTTGGTAAGGCCCTGATCGGTGCGAAAGTCGGGGAACTGGTGGAAGTGGAGACACAGGCAGGCGTATTGCAGTACAAGGTATTGGAAATCGAGCGGTCAAACTGATTATGCCGATTGCCGCAGGAAATGCGGTATTGTGGTAACAGGCCAGACTTGTCTGGTCTGTTACGTTTGGATAAAGGAGACGGACATGGCAGAAAATGTAAATAGGGCGCAGGAGCAGGACTTAAACCAGATTTTAAAGGTGAGGAGAGAGAAACTGGCGGCTTTGCAGGAAGCCGGAAAAGACCCTTTCCGCCATGTAAAATATGAGGTAACGACGCACAGTGCGGATATTCGGGAGCAGTTTGCCGCAATGGAAGGACAGGTTGTCAGCATTGCCGGACGTATGATGTTTAAGCGCGTCATGGGCAAGGCTTCTTTTTGTAATATTCAGGATTTAAAAGGAAGCATACAGGCTTATGTGGCGCGGGACAGTATCGGGGAGGAGTCCTATGCGGATTTTAAAAAGTTCGATGTGGGTGATATTGTCGGCATGAAGGGAGAGGTTTTCAAGACCAAGACCGGGGAAATTTCCGTCCATGCGTCAGAGGTGGTCCTGCTTTCCAAGAGTCTGCAGGTGCTTCCCGAGAAATATCACGGTCTGACCAATACGGATTTGAGATACCGCCAGCGCTATGTGGACTTGATTATGAATCAGGATGTGAAGGACACTTTTGTCAAGCGTTCCGGAATCATCAGCGCAATCCGCCGGTATCTGGACGGACAGGGCTTTATGGAAGTGGAGACGCCCATGCTGGTAGCCAATGCGGGCGGTGCGGCGGCGCGGCCTTTCGAAACCCATTACAATGCGCTGGATGAGGACGTGAAGCTGCGCATTTCACTGGAACTTTACTTAAAGCGGCTGATCGTGGGCGGAATGGAGCGCGTTTACGAGATTGGCAGGGTATTCCGCAACGAAGGGGTGGATACCCGGCACAATCCGGAATTTACGCTGATGGAACTGTATCAGGCATATACCGACTACCATGGCATGATGGATCTTTCGGAGAATCTTTACCGTTACGTGGCAAGGGAGGTTTTGGGCACGTTGCAGCTTCCCTACGGAGAACATGTGCTGGATTTGGAAAAGCCATTTGAACGAATCACGATGGTGGATGCGGTGAAAAAGTATGCGGGTGTGGACTTCAACGAGGTACATTCCGATGGGGAAGCGAAGGCGCTGGCCAAAGAGCATCACATTGAATTTGAGGACAGGCATAAGAAGGGGGATATCCTGAGTCTTTTCTTTGAGGAATATGTGGAGGAGCATTTGATCCAGCCGACTTTTGTCATGGATCATCCGGTGGAAATTTCCCCCCTGACCAAGAAAAAGCCGGAAAATCCGGAATATGTGGAACGGTTTGAATTGTTCATGAACGGCTGGGAAATGGCGAACGCCTATTCCGAACTGAATGATCCCATTGATCAGAGGGAACGCTTTCGGGCGCAGGAAGCATTGCTTTCCCAGGGGGACGAAGAGGCGAATACGACTGACGAGGACTTTATGAATGCGTTGGAGATTGGCATGCCCCCGACAGGAGGGATTGGCTTTGGGATTGACAGGATGGTCATGCTCATGACGAATTCGCCGGCGATTCGGGATGTGTTGTTGTTCCCGACAATGAAAACGCTTGGCAAAGAAAGCCAGTAAAATCAAGGGTTTGCGGTACTGGAAGTTGTGAACTACAACAAATTTACAACAATTTTACAACTCATAACGAAGAATAATGAGCGTTAATGAATAGTTGTACTCATAAATCCAATTCAATATTTT
>CARDPF010000204.1:422-5795 GCA_948960675.1 uncultured Eisenbergiella sp. | reverse complement strand
TGTTTCTCAATGGGCGTGATATCCTCCGTCACATGGCAGTGAAAGGAATTGCTCACATATTCCCGGTCGGAAACCCCTTCCACAATGCCATACTTTTTGCGGAACTGCTTGACCTGCAGCCCGCACAGGTTTTCCGCCGGTGTACCGTAAATCGCGTAAAGGTTGCCGTCAGTCTCCTTATATTCCGCAATCTTTGCGTTGATATGCTCCATGACCTCCAGTGCAAACCGCCCGTCCTCCACCAGCGATTTCCCGTTATAGAGCATTTGCAGTTCCTGCAGCGCCGTAATTCCGAAGGACGCCGTAGCGGATTTCAAAAGGGGCTTGATCTTATCGGTCAGCTTTAGGTGTCCGCCCAAAAAGCCGCCCTCACAGTAGGCCAGCGGATTGGTGGAGGCACGCATTTCCCCCAAATATGCGTAGGTGCGGATATGCAGCTGGCGGATCAGTTCCAGGTAATAGTCCAAAACCTCATAAAAATCCCGGCTCTCATGACGGGCCTTCGCCAAAATCATGGGCAGGTGCAGGGAAACCGCACCGATGTTAAACCGCCCCACAAACACCGGCTCGTCCTTTTCGTCCGCCGGGTGCATCCCGCCCCTCTCATACCAGGGGGATAAAAACGCACGGCAGCCCATGGGGGATATGATTTTTCCGTATTTTTTATACATACTGGCCACATAGCCTTTGCCGGTCAAAGACAGCCAGTCCGGATACATGGTTTTGGCCGAGCAGCGCACGCCCGCCTCAAACAAATCCTCCATCGGCTTTCCCGGCCCATGCAGGTTCTCGTCGTACAAAAAAACGATCTTGGGGAAAAGCACCGGCTTTTTGCAGCCTGCCTTACCCTGCCCCCGCCGACGGACATTGAGCATGCACACCGTGGCAAGCTTTGCAAACCGGCCGCACCCCGTCCCCGCCGTCACCGTGATAAAGGGATAATCTCCCCGGCTGGAGGCTACGGTGTTGAACTTGTACTCCCATCCCTGAAAGCCCTGCTCCATTTCCCGCACCACATCCTGATACGAAACCTCCTCGGCTTTTTGCCGCCCGATTCCCAGGGAAACATATTTCTCCACGTTGCGGGCATAGGATTTTTCCGCGTAGGGCTCCAAAATCAAATCCACACTGGGCACGGTAAATCCCCCATACTGCTGGCTCGCCGCACTCAGCACGATATCGCCGATCACATCAAAAGCCACATCCAGGCTTTTGGGCTCGTTGTACCAGATATTGCCCATCTCAAACCCGCCCTGCAGCACATGCTCCACATCGAACAGGCAGCAGTTCATCGTATCCCTGCGGGCGGACATGTCATGGATATAAATGTAGCCGTCCCGGCATGCCTGAATCTCTTCGGTGGTCATGAAAAATTTCTGGTACAGTTCCTTGTTGAGCTGGTTGAAAATCAGGCTCCGCTTGGTGGAAACCAGCGCCGAATCCGTGTTGGAATTCTCCTTATCCCCAATATACATGATGGACTGGCTCTTTTTGTACACATCATCCAGCATCCGCACGAAATCCTGCTTGTAATTGCGGTAATCCCGGTAGCTTTTGGCCACAATGGGTTTTACCTGCTCCAGGGCGCTCTCCACCACATTATGCATCAGGGCAATCGGCACTTCCTTACAGCCCATCTCGTCGATCTTGTCCACCACATGCTGGCAGATGCAGCGGTTCTCGTCTTGCGTAAACCGGGTCAATGCCCGGTAAGCGCTTTTCCCCACCGCGTCCACTACCTTTTGTACATTAAAATCTTCCCTGCTGCCGTCCTTCTTGATCACCTTCACCGGAAGCTTTGTCCGGTACTCCCGGCTATATTCTGCTTCCCGCAGCGATTCCTTTTCCTCTCCCATTTTCCCTATCTCCATCCTGCACCTTTTCCCACGGTCCAAACTGTTGCTTTCAGGTTTCGTATTTTGCAACAATCTTTTGTAAATATGCTTTGTAAGCCTCTGCCACATGTTTTGGGCCTGCCAGCCGCACGCCGTCCCCAAGGCCTGCCAGCCACCCAAAAAACTGCCCGCTCACCGCCACAGTGACCCACACCGCAAAATGCCCCTCATCCACCTGACGCATCCGCGTCTCTTTTCCGAAACGATCCATCACCACGCCTGCCAGATTGTTTTGCAGCAGGAGGGAAACCTCCTCCGTGTATCCGCCGTACATGCCAAAAGTCCGGTTGGCATAAGCTGCCAGATCAAAATCTGAAAAAGCCTCCTCCCCGCACCGCCTATCCTCCAGACATGTGATGTCCTTCATTTTGTCCACACGGTAATGCTTGATCATCCCAGCGTCTGCGTCAAAACCGATCATGTAATAATTCTCGTCGCTCCATAAAAGCGCCCACGGACTGATCCGGTACAGGCTGCCTCCCTTCTTGGGATGCAGCCGGTTATCCGTCTTCCATTCCATATATAAAAAAGAAATCTGCACCTGGTTCTGCAAGGCCCGGTGGATCGTATCCACATTGTAATAAATATTTTCCTGCTCCGTCTTGATCCTGCCCGCCACAAATACCTGCCGCTGCAGCTGTTTTCCTTCCTCCCTGCTGGCAAACTTCTCCAGCTTGTGAATCAACTGCCGGGATTTCTTCGCCGTCATAAAGCGGGATGCCTGCACCGCGTCCACCAAAAGCTTTAACTCCGCCAGTTCAAATTCCCGGTTTCCCCTGTAATAACCGCCGTTTGTCCGCGATTTTACATACACGATGTCATACCCGAACTTCCGCAGCTGCTCGATATCGTCGTACAGCGATTTGCGCTCCGCGCTGATGCCATAGACCTCCAGCCTCTCCAAAAGCCTTTCCGCCCCCATCAGGTGGGCCTCGTCCGTCTCCTCCGTCAGGATCTTTAGCAGGTACAAAATCTTTAACTTCTGACTGCTTCCCCTCGCCATGCCCTCTTTTCCCATAGGGTCATATCGGCAGCGGAAATACGACGATTCCCGCTGCCGATATGACAAAAAGCCCGCCTTTTGCGGCCCTGCGATTGCTTTACTCGTTCTCCTCCAAAGGAGCCTCCAACGCTTCCTTGGCGTTCTTGCCCTTGCGCAGGGTAATGCCCCCCTTCACCGCCACGCAAACCAATGCGACGGAAACAAGGAACAAAAGCAGATACGACATAAATGAATTCAAAAAAGCCACCAAACTCGCCATCCTCTCACTTCCTTTCCTGCCCGATTGCAGCCGTTTTAAAAAAACCCCAAACCGCTGCATCCAATTTTTATCATACCATTTTCCCTCCTGTTTCGCAATCCATATTTTCAAAATTGCTACGGCTACTTCACCCCGGCCGGAAAATTTGGTGCGCAGGCGTGGCTTGGGGATGGCGCATGGGGAGGCGCGGTCGTTACAGGATTTTGGACGGAGAAATCCCCCAAAACGGTTGTCGTCCCTGCAGCAGGGCGCAAAACCGTTCAAGCAAAGCGCGTTTTTTGCGCCCTGCTGCGTTTAGGGACAGTAACCGTTTTGACGGGATTTCCCGTCCAAAATCCTGTAACGACCGCGCCTCCCCATGCGCCATCCCCAAGCCACGCCTGCGCACCGCGCCATTACCGGCTGCTTCCTTCCACCCTTTATGAAAAAAGCATGCCCGTATCGGCCTGTAGGTTATGGCCGTCGGCAGCGGTGGTGGCAAGCCTGTCGCAGCGTTCGTTCTCGGGATGGCCCGCATGTCCTTTTACCCACGTAAAATGCAGTTCATGGGGGGCGGCGGCGGCCAGAAGACGTTTCCAGAGATCCACGTTTTTTACCGGCCCCGACGCCCCCTTCCAGTCTTTTTTGAGCCAGCCTGCGATCCAGCCCTTATTAAAGGCGTTGGTCACATACTGGGAATCGGAAATGACCTCCACGCGGCAGGGCTTTGTGAGCGCCTCCAGCCCTACGATCACCGCCATCAGTTCCATCCGGTTATTGGTGGTTTTTTGGAACCCCGCAGAAAGTTCCCGCTCATGCAGGTTCCCCTTCCCGTCCACAAACTGCAAAACCGCGCCGTATCCACCCGGCCCGTCCGGGTTTCCCCGGGCCGCCCCATCTGTATACAATGTCACCGCAAGCATACCCTCTCCCCTTTCTCCCATTGGCCGCTTTCCACAAAATGCGCCGCCATTTTTTCCGCGTCCGCAATCAATTCCTCCCCATAGCCCATGATCGCCAAAAGGCGGATGGCGTTACGCGTGGTCGCTTTTCCCTCCTGCAAACGGTAGGGGAAATGGATGTCGCCCTCCGTAATCTCCTCCTCAAAATGGTAATTTTCATATTCTTCCCGCAAAAGCTGTGTCAGTTCAATGTCATGGGTGGCCGCAAAGCAGCAGATTCCCGGCCTGTGCAGGCTCCGCAATATCTGTGTGGAAGCCGCGATCCGCTCCACCGTGTTGGTTCCTCGCAGTACCTCGTCCACAAAGCACAGGACGGGCGTTTGGGTATCGGCCAGGCTGTCCAGAATCCGTTTCAGGGACTTAATCTCCACAATGTAATAGCTTTCCCCGCCGATTAAGTCGTCCCGCAGGGCCATGGAAGTCATGATCCGGAAAAAAAGGCCCTTGTAAGAATCCGCACAACAGGCATGAATGGTCTGTGCCAAAACCGCGTTAAGCGCCACTGCCTTTAAAAAAGTGGATTTGCCGGAGGCATTGGAACCGGTCAAAAGCACGCCTTTTTGGGTTATGATATCGTTTTTTACGGGATTTTCCAGCATGGGGTGGTACAGTCCCAAAACCGCCAGACCGGCCTGCCCCCCTTGCGCAAACTCCGGGATACAATAGGCCTGCAGGCCCTCCCGGTATCCCGCCGCCGCAATCAGCGCATCCACACGCCCCATGATCGTCAGAAGGGCGTCCATATCCGCCGTGTGCCGCCTTACCTGCAAAAGCATCCTGTTGAAAGCCAGGATATCAAAATGGAAAACCATGTTCCAATAGTCCATGAACAAATCCAACAGGTTTCCGCTGCCGCCCAGCCTCCGCATGCCCAGCACACTGTTCCTTTTGAGTTTTTGGAACCGCAAAAGCAGCCCTCCCAGTTCCTTTTGCTCCTTTTCCAGTACCGGAATTTTTTCCCGGCCCAGCTTTTGCGCTGTCCCCAGCGTACGGAATATATATTGGAAACTGGTCAGGTACGGCTCAATCTTCCCTTTTTCCTTTAAATATACGGTAATATTATGAATGAGCAGCAAAAGCAGCGCCATGAGCCCCACCTGCGCATTGACCCAAAACAGCGCAAGCACGGGGATAAACAACAGGTCGAAAAAGATCTCCCTCCCGTTTTTGCGTTCCCCCAGATCCTCCAGAAAATCCAGGTAGTCGTAAAGGGAATACTTTCCGGTTCTGCCCATCTGGCGGTATAAAAGCTGCACCTTGAGCCGCTCCTGCCCA
>CARDPF010000204.1:0-412 GCA_948960675.1 uncultured Eisenbergiella sp. | reverse complement strand
TGTGCTCTTCCGATCTATGCCGGGCAAAATACTGCATCACCGCTTCCCTGCCCTCCAGTTCCTCCTGCGAAAAGGAAGGACAGCGCAGCATGGCATACAGGTATTCCTGCCCTGCGGAGGACTCCGTCGTGTTCATCCGGGTAAACAGCCCGTCCATGTCCAGATCGTTCCATGTAATGTCGTCCAAAAAAAAGCCTTCCCGGTGCCGCTCAAAATACCGGGGAATTCCGTGAAACTCCCCGTCCGCATATTTACGGTCCGACGGCTTTCCAAAGGACTGCGCAAGCTTTTCCCTCTGCCACCTTTCCTGCTTTTTCGACTCCCAAAGCCCGCTGGCAAACACCAGCATGCCCAGCCCGTACATGATCACATACTCCGAAAAAGACGTGGCCGCCCACACCAAATCATCCTT
>CARDPF010000203.1 GCA_948960675.1 uncultured Eisenbergiella sp. | reverse complement strand
AGCGCAATAATACGCATCAGGGACGAGGAATCTGCCAAATCCCCGTCGTGGAGCGTCACCGCCCCTTTTGCAAGCAGATGGTCGATACGCGACGTATTGGCCAGGGACGACCGGCGGGTAATCCCGTGTACCTCATATCCTTTTTCCAGCAAAAATTCCGCCAAATAGGAGCCGTCTTGTCCTGTAATACCTGTGATTAATGCTTTCTTCATAAAAAACCTCAACTTTCTTCTTCGTATTTATACAAACTGGGAATCCCACACATCCACACCGCTGTTTTGGAATACTTCCTGTAACCGCTCCCGAAGCTGTACCCTGGAAACGCCCTTCTTTAAAATCACCTGTAAAAATCCCCCGCCTCCGGCGCCGCAGATAAAGCGGCCGTCGATCAGATCCTCACAGGCGAGGAAAATCTGGTCAATGCAGGTATTGGTCGCAGAAGGATCCAGCTGCTTTGACAACTCCCAATGCCTGTTCAAAAGCCTTGCAAATTCATCAATATTTTCCCTCTCCAATTCAAATTTCATCAAAATGGATAAGGGCTGCATATCATGAAGCGCCTGTATGGATTCCGGCCGGTTGCCGATATAATTGCCGATCACACTGCGCAGCAAATTCCGGGCAAGCCTCCTCTGGCCCGTATAAATCAGGGCAAACCGATCCTCCAGTTCCTTCTTTGCCCTGTCGGATAACACCACCTGTTCCACATGGATTTTTTGTTCGATACCGGGCTTGGAGGTGATGAACTTGATCCCTTCCGTAAGGCCGCCCACCTGATCCTGCCAGCCTCCCCCGGTGCTCATGATCTGCTCCATTCCAAGAACGACCCCGTAAATCTCCTGGTCCGCCAGCGGCTCCCCCAAAAACGTAACGATCGCCCGGATACAGCCGCCCGCCAAAATACTGCTGGTACCAAGGCCGGAACCTTTTGGAATCCCGCGCACCTGCGTGGAAATATAAATGCCGCCCCCAAGCCGCAAAAGAATCTCCTGCAGGGTTTCCGACGGATGCAGGGGAATGATACCGGAACTGATCAGCGCAGCCTTGTGCAGGGCAAAAGGATCGAAGGGATTATGGCAATCCAAAATTTCTTCCACGGTTCTGGCAACGCCAAATACACCCACATCCGTGCTTTCAAATTCTACATGGAAATCCGCAAGCCTGCGCACCTCCACCTGAATCGGAAAAATCCCCTGCAGCTTGAGGGCGGCATTTAGGACGATCCCCCCTCTTTCATTACAGTGAGGAGGCGTATCCGTCCAGCCGCCTCCCCAGTTGACCCGGACAGGCAGTTCCACCCGCACCCGGTCCTGACAAATCCGGTAATTTTTTCCGTCCTTGATGCTGCGCACTGCCGCCTGATAGACCGCATCCTGTATGGTTGCAAAGCAAAGGCCCTCCGTGACCTCATAACTTTGCCCGTCAAATTTCATGTCACTATCCCGCATAAACCGGGAAACTGCATAATAAATACGGATTTTTAAGCTAAAATCCGCATTTTGGGCATCCGAAAGAAGCGTGCGGTACACATCCTGCGTAATCCCACGCACCCCAAAGACCTGCAGCGCTTCCTTATAATACACATTTTTTTCCAATAGGTTTAAAAATTTCCGGGACAAAATGCGGCTTTCCAGTTCCCTGGCCCACCGAAGCGCTTCCTTCGTATCTGCAGCGTTAAAGCTGGAACACAGGCTTTCCCTTCTTGCCTGCCTCCACCATGCAATTTCCCCGGCGTCGGCATTTCCGCAGGCCATTTTATAAACCTTCAAACCGGCCTCCACCGCCTCCTGCATGGTTTCACATACCGGATATAGCCGGGCATACCACAGACAGGGTTCCTGTGTCTGCCATAAATCCTCTTTCTCCAGCCGGTTTTGCTCCACAAACTTTCGCAGCGTCGTCCCCAAAAACGGGGCATCCTGCTCATACCGGGATTTCGGATTGTCTCCTGTTTTATAGATACGCGCCACATAGGAACCGTCCCGCAGGGGCAGACCATGCAGCACCACCTGTGCAGGCACCCTGACATTGCGCAGCTTCAAACCGGAAACTATGGAACCGCCCTCCACATGGCTGTTCTCCAAAATATAACAGTCCTCCAAATATACGTTTTGTTCCACCCTCGCCCGCTTGCCCACATAAGCATTATGGGAAGCATAACCGTTCTCCCCGGAAACGGTAGAAATCACATGCCGGTTCCAATCCAAAAATCCGTAATCACCGATATCACTGGTAACAAGCGCCAACAATTCCCGCGTAGTCCCGAAATGAATAAATTCCGCAGGGGAAATGCACAACAGTTTCATGGAAAACGGCGACAGCGCTTTCCATAATTTTTCCCTGCAGGAAAGCAGTTTGTCATTGATCGTTCCTTCTGCCGCCTCCCGGTAATACTGCTCCAAGGTAGCATCCTTTGCCAGGGGATACAAAAAATCCCCATAAAAGCTGATCCTTGCCTCTTCATTGACAAACTCTAAAAACTTGTCCTCATCCACTTTGTCCCCCGTACTGATGAGGGAAAACAGGGCGTTAATCAGGGAAATGTCCAACACTACCGCACCGGTATCCAAATCCACATTGTCCTGCGCATTGACCGCCCCCATACGGCGCAGATTCCCCTCGGACTGTTTGTGCAAAAACTTTCCCACATACCCGTTCCCGTCGTTTAAAAACACACCGTGCTCTTTCCCGGTCTTTACGTTCTCCTTGATGGAAATCGCAGCCGCCCCACGAAACTGTAAATCCAGCTGGAGCGGATTAAACAACAGGAGCACATCCCCGGACAGCACCAACATGCCCTCCCGGATACGGGAAGGCACGCCAGACATAGCGATCACGAATTCATCAAAAAGGGTCGAAGCAAACCCGTTGGGCAGTTCCCTCGGGACAGGGGAAAACAGCTTCCCCACTGCGGAATACTGTGGGACACGTTTGGAATCCCCTCCCGAATGAATAACCAAAATCCTCTTTCCCAAAAAAGGATCTTTTGTGTGTTTTGCACATTGTGCAATGTACTTAAGCACATGGAATGTGGCTCCACCGGAACCGACCCTTTTCCCCTCCGGATCCGGCAAAACCGCATAATGGGTCGTCTTTGGCAGCAGCCCGTTATCCAACCGATACGCAATCTGCTCCCTGTAGGTTTTGGCCTGCTCTTCATTGGAAGCCGTCAGGATCATGTAATCCCATTTCAAAAAATGTTCCTTTTTTAAACTACGTTCATAATCCTCCCAGGAATCCAAATAGCTTTGCCTGAGAAAAAGATTTTTGATTGTTTTATAATTCATCGGCCGTTTCCTTTGTTATCCTTATTCTGCTTTTCATCAACCATTCATATAGGAAACGACAAAATAATTTGTCATTTCCTATAGCCCCTTGCGGGGATGCGCACGATTTTGCAAAGGTAAATGCTGCGCTTTGCACAGCGCAAAACCGACGCAGTGAACGTCCAAAACCAAAATTTTTGCCGTTCACTATAATTTGAAAAACGCTCCTAAAAAAACGAAAAGAAACAGCGCAAGATCAAAGTTTCTTCTCAGCTTTTCCCGCATTCGCATCACACGCACTTTGAAACAACTTTCCGTGACCCCTAATTTCTTCGCCATTTCCGCTACCGTATATCCAAATCCATAATACTGCAGTAATATATCTAATTCTTCATGTGAAAGCGTCTCCTCCACCGAAGAACACAAATCCACCATATCATAGGAACTGGATTCCTCTGTCTGCTCCGTAAGGGCTTCCAGCATTTCTTCCTCGTTGTAATATACCATGCTCCTGCGCACAAGCCATTTCTTGATTTTATTCTTTGCCACTACCATCAAAAAGCCGCCGATATTGGGATGCTCCCTTAATTTATCCCATTTTTGATAGGCTACCCAAAACACATCCTGCGTCAGATCCTCCGCCTCCATTACATTATTCCGAATCGCCCTGGTAATATACCGATTGATCATGTCGTAATACTGACGGTACAGTTCCGCAAAGCTATCGTTCCTATCTCCCATAAGACAACCCTTCCTTTGTAAAACTTCATCATGTACGGCATAAAACCGTCTTATAGATCATTATAACCTGTTCTCTTCATTTCTTCAACCTAAAAATAGAGCGCGCAGGCGACTTGCGTCACATACGCACTCCATTTTGTCATAATCGTTCAAAAAACGGAACCGTCATGCACCGGATTTTCTCACAGGGTCTCAATCTCAGCAACCAGTTTCTTGAGTGCGGCAAGCGCTTCTTCAGGAAGTGCGTCATAACCGCTCTTCTTGGTATTGAAACCTTCCACCGCATTTACCCTGGTATCCATGCTGTTCTTAAGCTGTGCAACATAATCCTTATCGGACAGATCCGGAATGAAGTTATCGGTCAGGGTCCAGTCCATGATCTCGATGTCTTCAAAAGGCCCCCACTTCTTAAACTGTGCCTTGCCTTCCACGATGGACTCCAAAATGCCAAGGGTATCGGCGGGTTTCACCTTCTTGCCCATGAAATCACCGGTATTGACGATATAGCAGTCCACATTCTTCTCCTCCACCAGCTTTTTGAACTTCTCATAGTCGTTCACAAGCGGATAGGTGCGGAACGGATTTGCATAAGGCACGATACGGATCGCATTCAGATCGGTACCTGCAGCAACGCGTTCTGCGGAAGAGGTCTTGGTCGCAAGGGTCGCACCCATCACGGATGCCAGCGCGGAACCTTTGAGTTTCACAACGGGCGGAATGGTGGGATCCTTCATAATCCAGAAAATTGCATTTACGGGAGCGTCAATCTTGTCAACGCGGTTCGGGGACCACAGCTTGGACTTAATCGCACGGCCGTTGCCGTTACGGATGTCCTCTGTCACCAGCTGAATCTTACCGTTCTCATCCAGCGTACAGGAACAGTTCTGCGCGGTCAAAAGATATTCGTTGTCCGCACAGCCTGTGGGATAATCAGCCGTCTTATCGAAATAAGTGGGCTCCAACGCGATGGATGCACAGGTATCGGTATTGATGATGAAAGCGTCGTCGTGGAGCACCTTGATTTCATACTTACCGCCGTGCTTTGCATGGGTCAGGGTGGACTTACCGGATCCGGACAGGCCGTATACGGAAGCAACAAACTTCCTGCCGTCGGGAAGCAGATATTCCTTCTGTCCGCCGTGACAGGATGCATACCCGTTGCGGTTTGCCAACGCCCATGCCATGGTCAGCGTGCCCTTCTTATGCTCACCGAAATACCGCATGCCAAGGATCGCCGCGCAGTTTTCATTGGTATCGAAATAGCACAGGGTCAAAGGATCGCTTAAGCAGGAGAAATCCACGTCGGGACGGTCCTGCGGGGTCCACTGGGGATCGGAAAAGATATAGATGTCGGGTTCCTTGCCGTCGCCTACAGGCTTGGAATTCTTGTACATCTTATTATAGCAGTCGGACATATACTGGAAGTTGATCATCCAGTTGTAGAGGATGTTCTCTTCCCCTTCCGGAATGAGCAGATGTGCCTTCACCATGAATTCGGGATCCAACCCTACATAGCAGGTCGCATGGTACATGGTTTTCCAGCGGGTCTCATAGATCGCATCCATAACCACTTTGTCCAGCTTCGCCTCATCCACACCGGGCTCGCCTTTGATGCGGCGTGCAGCGGCATAACGGCCGGTAACGGCGCCATCGTTGAACAGCAGAACCTTCGCGTCCTTCTCAAGGCCAAACAGTTCGCCATCCTTTACGGGCATATCGGTCACAACCGTGCCGGGAGAGTTCTTCGCTAACTCATACGCTTCTTTCAGGGTATTGACCTTGACCACGTTGTTCCCATAGAAAGCTGCCTCAATGATGGAACGTGTCTTGGAAAAACCGGGCTTGCCTGCGCCGATCTCGCTGATAGGGTAATAAGCTTTTGTCGACATTATTACGTCCTCCTTGTAAAATATATTGTT
>CARDPF010000202.1 GCA_948960675.1 uncultured Eisenbergiella sp. | reverse complement strand
AGAGCGAGGGCATCGCTCAATCATCTTAATCGATGATTTTGCGACACCCTCTTTGATTTTATGGGAAATTGCTGTCACCGCTGCAGGGCGGAATAAGAAAAAATTAAGAAATTTCAGGTTGACAGGCGGAAGGGATTGGAATATACTAAGTGTATTAATTCTGATAATACACTTAATACAGGGAGGGAACGGGGGAAAAGGTTTCCCTGTGTGGAAAGGAGCCGCATGATCATATTGGATTACCGGGATGCAAGGCCGCTCTATGAGCAGATTGTGGATAAATTCCAGCTTCTGATTTTAAAAGGCGTGTTGGAGCCGAATGCGAAGATGCCGTCGGTGAGAAGCCTTGCGGTGGAATTGTCCATCAATCCCAATACCATCCAGCGCGCTTACAGTGAACTGGAGCGCACCGGTTTTATCTATACCGTCAAAGGCCGGGGCAATTTTGTGTCTTACGACGAGGGATTGAAGGAAGTGAGGCGGGAAGAAATCTTTGACAGGCTGGACAAGCTGGCTTTGGAAGCGCAGGAGACGGGAATCACCAGGGAAGAGTTGGGGGAAAGACTGCTTTGTACAGGCAGCCTATCCCGGCGGGCAGGTGTGGCCGGGCAGGCGCAGAAGGGAGAGGGCGAATGATAGAGGTGAAAGAACTGACCAAGTCCTTTGGCGATATTCATGCCGTGAAGGGTGTCAGTGTAAACATAAAAGAGGGCAGTGTGTTTGGCCTGATCGGAACCAACGGGGCCGGAAAAAGTACGGTGTTGCGGATGATGGCCGGGGTCCTTGCGCCGGACGAAGGGCTGGTACTGCTGGATAACATGCCGGTGTATGACAATATGCATGCCAAGGCCAAGTTGTTTTTTATCGCGGATGAGCCCTATTTTTTTGCAAATGCCACCCCAAAGGATATGGAAAGGTATTACCGCAGTGTCTACAGGGAGTTTGACCGGGAGCGCTTCTACCTATACCTGTCCCACTTCGGGCTGGACGAAAAGAGGAAGATTCATACATATTCAAAAGGAATGAAAAAGCAGCTGGCAATCATTATAGGATTGTCTGCGAATACGAAATACCTGTATTGCGACGAGACCTTTGACGGGCTGGACCCGGCGATGCGCCAAGGGGTGAAGAGCATTTTTGCCCGGGAGATGGAGGAGAGGGATTTTACGCCGGTCATCGCTTCCCACAACCTGCGTGAACTGGAGGATATCTGCGACCATGTGGGACTTCTGCATGAGGGCGGTGTACTCTTGTCTAAGGATTTGGAGGAGATGAAGTGCAATATCCAAAAGGTGCAGTGCGTTTTTTCCTCCAAGGAAGAGGAGGAAAGGGTGCTTTCGCAGCTGGAAACGGTAAAGCAGGAGAAAAGGGGATCTTTGGTAACGCTAACCGTCAGGGGGACCAGGGAGGAAATGATCGCCATATTCGCGGCGGCGGACTGTCTGTTCCATGAAGTGCTGCCATTGTCCCTGGAGGAGATTTTTATCAGCGAAACGGAGGTGAAGGGCTATGACATCAAGAAGCTTATACTTGGCTAAATGGAAAGAAAACATAAAACGGCGCAGCTGGACGGTTGCCCTGTGCCTTGCCGTACTGTTCCTGCTTTTGCCGGTACGCAATGCGGTGGAGTTAAATAGCGGCTGGCAGACCATGGAGGCTGTAGCGCAGATGTCTGTATCGCAGGAGGAACTGGACGGGTATTTTGCCAATATGCAGAATGTTTTTGCACAGCATGTGGGGATTTCCTGTGAGCTTGGCCTCTGCATGGCGTTTTTTGCCATTTTGTTTGCAGTGCAGGGATTTTCTTTTCTCTATAGCAAACAGAAAATGGATTTGTACATGAGCGTGCCGGTCTCCGGTCCGAAACACTTTTTCCTGCTCTGGGGGAACGGCATCCTTTTGTTTGTTTTGTGCTATTTGCCCAATCTGTTGCTTTCGTTGGGCATCGGCGCAGTTTTTGGGGTGGTGAATTCCGGACTGCTGGCGGGTACGGCCATTGCCTTTTTGGTAAACTTGTTGGCCTTCACAGCGATGTACCATGTGGCCCTGCTGGCATCCCTGCTGACGGGAAATGTACTCACGGCCCTGCTTGGCTGTCTGGTTCTGTTTATTTATGAAGGGGTGGTGCGCCTGCTTTTTGGCGGGTTAAAGAGTACTTTTTTTGTCAGCTATTGCCGGGCGGACCAGGACCGTCTCAGCGCCATGCCATGGCTGACTCCCTTTCTCGGCTATATGAATCTGGCGGACAGGACCGGCTATCAGGGCGGTGTGGGGGCTGCCTATGTGTTTGCAGGTTATAGTGAAAAAACCTGGAACAGCGCCCTTGGGGAAGAGATTTGCCTGCTGGGGCTGGCGGCCGTGGCGGTGGGCCTGCTTTGCTTTTGGGTATTTCGCAAAAGGAAAACGGAAAGCTACTATCAGGCGGTTGCCTTTGGCGGACTTAAGCCCGTTTTGGAATTTTTCCTGCTGGTTCCCTTTGCGGTATCCACGGCAATGCTGGCCCAGCGAATGGCGGCGGACCAAAACTTGTTTTTGGCGGCGGGGGCGCTGGGGGGCCTTGTTGTCGGGCATTGTGTGATCCAGCTGGTCTATGAGAGGGATTTGCGGGCGGTTTTTGGGCAGAAAGCGATTTTGGCTGTATCCGGTGTGGCGGCGGCGCTGGTTTTGTGCATTTTCCGCTTCGATCTTGTGGGCTTTGACCGCTTTTTGCCGGACAAGGAAAAGATCGAAAGCGTGTCCGTGACATTGGAGGCGGATTACAATAATTTCGGACAGTATAACTTTGATAACCGGTCGGTTCTAAATACGGCAAAACGGATTTTGGCCAAAATGGAGTCCGGGGATCCCAAAACCATTGACGCGACACTTGCGATGGTATCTGCCTGGCAGGAAGCCGGGATGCCCCGCCATTCGGGGAAGTTGGACGGGGCAGGCTGGGAGGACAGCAAATGCTTTGTGGTGCGGTATCACCTCACCGGGGGAAGGAACGTATACCGGCGGTTTTATGTGGCTCCTGCATTGACGGCGGATGCGCTGGATGCCCTGATGGATGACGCTTCCTATAAGCAGTTTAGGTACCAGCTTTACCAGGATGCGTTTGAGCAGGCGGTGGATACCATGAAGGTCATCTATTTTGACGGCAAGCAGGAACTTTTGTATACGATGGACAAAAAGCAGCTTTTGGAAACCTTCCGCCGGGATTTTGAAAACTATGATTACCGGATGCTGGATACCCATCTTCCCTGTGGGAGTCTGCGTTTTGCCATGCCGGAAAGCAAAAACGGGCGTAGATACGATTGGAATTATCCGGTATATGAAAGCTTTGCGGATACGATTGCGCTGCTTGGGCAAAACGATATTGCCGCAGGCGGCCGGGAAAGCATCCTGCGTGCCGATGAGGTAAAAGAAATCCGGATCGGCTATTATGTCTATGAGGATGCGCAGGATATGCCTGAGGACGCCTTGTTTACGGCAGGGGAGGTTCCCGCACAGAATATTGTCGCCACGTTTGACGAGCCTGAACAGATAGCACAGATTTTGAGGGGGCTCTATCCCCAGTCCCTGATGGATGTGGCAGGCGAAGAATTTAAATATGTGCAGCTGCAGGGGGAATACGATGTGACGGTTTCCCTGACGCAGGAGGCTGTCAGGAACCACTGCAACGCGGACGGACAGTTTTTCCTAAAAGGCTGTGTGCCGGAATTTGTGAAAAAGAAGATCCGGGAGTCCGCAGTGCGCGGATAAACGGGAAAAAATATGTGCATACTGTTTGTAAAACCACCGGATGCCGTGACAGGTCAGTTTTGTCGGAGTTGTTGCGCAATTTGGGGAAAGCGAGGAAAACAGTATGAACGTATCGTTGCCTATCAAAAATATTCACGCCAGGGAGATTCTGGATTCCCGGGGGAACCCCACGCTGGAGGCGGAGGTCGTGGTGGAAAACAGCGTCACGGGCGAGATGGCCTGCGGCCGGGCCAGCGTCCCTTCCGGGGCTTCCACCGGACAGTTTGAGGCGGTGGAACTTCGGGACGGGGAGGTGCGCTATTTCGGGCTTGGCGTGCGCAAGGCGGTAGCCAATGTGAACACCAAGATTAGGGATGTGCTTTTGAAGCAGGATGCTTCCTGCCAGCGCAGGATTGATGAATTGATCCTTGGCTGCGACGGCACCCAGAACAAGGAAAACCTGGGGGCAAACGCCTGCCTGGGCGTTTCCATGGCGGTGGCGCGGGCGGCCGCCGAAGCGCTGCATATGCCGCTGTACCAGTATTTGGGGGGAATCCACACGGTGGAACTTCCGATTCCGATGATGAACATTCTAAACGGCGGAAAGCATGCGGATAATACGGTGGATTTGCAGGAATTCATGATCGCGCCCATGCAGGCGGAAAACTTTACGGAGGGCCTGCGTGTCTGCGCGGAGGTGTACCACAATTTGAAAGGTATCTGCAAGGAAAAGGGACTTTCCACGGGCGTCGGGGACGAGGGAGGGTTTGCACCCAACCTGCCGGACGCGGAGGCCGTTTTGTCCCTCATCGTGGAGGCCGTCCAAAAAAGCGGTTTTACGCCGGGGCATGATATCAAAATTGCCATTGACGCTGCCGCCAGCGAACTGTATGATAAAAAGGCAGGCCGTTACTTTTTCCCGGGCGAGAGCAAAATGAAGGGGCAGCAGATTTACCGGGATACGGAGGAGATGATTTCTTATTATGAAAAGCTGGCCGGACAGTTTCCGCTTTTTTCGCTGGAGGACGGTTTGGACGAGGAGGACTGGGACGGCTGGCAGAAGCTGACCAGGCGTTTGGGCGAACGGCTGCAGCTGGTGGGGGACGATCTTTTCGTGACCAATGTAAAGCGCCTGTCCGCCGGAATCAAGCTGCATGCAGGTAACGCGATTTTGGTCAAGGTGAATCAGATCGGCACGCTGACGGAGGCGTTCGCCGCTGTCCGGCTGGCAAAGGAAAACGGGTTTAAGACCATTATTTCCCACCGCAGCGGGGAGACGGAGGATGCCATGATTGCGGATATCGCGGTGGCGGTCAATGCCGGGCAGATTAAGACCGGCGCGCCCTGCCGCACGGACCGGGTAGCCAAATACAACCGGCTGCTGCGCATAGAAGAGGAACTTTACCAGCGCTAAACCTTAGCAGGGTAAGGGCACAGGAGGCTTTGCCCTGTCCGGCAAAAACCCCATGGCCGTTACAGGCCTGCAGGATTCCGGACGGGAAATTCCACTAAAATATATGTCGGCCCCAAACGCAACAGGGGGCAAAAAACGCACTGCGTTTGGACGGTTTTGCGCCCTGTCGCGGGGCCAACCTACATTTTAGGGAATTTCCCCGTCCGGGCTCCGGCAGGCCTGTAACGGCCATGGGGTTTTTGACAGACAGGACAAAGCCTCCTGTGCCCCTGCCCTGGATTTTGGGAACGTGGCTGTCGGCGTAAGGCATTGGCGGCGTTTGGAGGAGGATAAGGAGGTTCGTTTAGGCACTATGGAAACCGATATTGAAAATAGAATACAGATAAGGCAAATCGACTCTGATGGGGAAAAAGAACATATCGCAGGGGTGATATTGGAGGCGCTGCCGGATTGGTTTGGAATTTCGCAGGCTACCCAAGGCTACATAGCAGACAGCAGGGGAAAGCTTTTTTTTGGCGCCTGTGACGGTGAAAAACCGGTTGGTTTCCTTTACCTAAAGGAAACGGGACGGCATACCGTTGAACTGGCGGTTATGGGAGTGCGCAAAGAGTATCACAGGATGGGAATAGGCCGCAAGCTTTTTGAAAAAGCCAAAGAAGCGGCCAAACAGCGGCACTATTCTTTCCTGCAGGTGAAAACGGTTCAGATGGGCAGATATGACATTTATGATGATACCAACAAATTCTATCTTTCGATGGGGTTTAAAGAATTAGAGGTATTTCCGGCCCTGTGGGATGAATGGAACCCA
>CARDPF010000201.1 GCA_948960675.1 uncultured Eisenbergiella sp. | reverse complement strand
ACAACAGGGCACAAAAAACGCACTGCGTTTGTACGGTTTTGCGCCCTGTTGCAGGAACAGCCTACATTTTGGGGTATTTCTGCCGTCCGCAAGCCAGCAGCCTGTAATGGCCATGCGCCCCCTGCCGGGAAGCCGTCCATGCCTCTCCCTTTTCGCAAAATTGATTCCCGTGATCCAAATGCCTGCCACACCACTTGGAAAAATCAGTGTTTAAACAGGGACTGACGCGCGCCGTGGTTCGGGGTTCTGTGCTTTAATACATCTTCCACCGCATCCATCCGGACACCAGCATCAATGAAATCGCAATGCTTACAGAACCCGTGCCCCTGACGGCCGTTGCGGATCGACTCCCGCAGCTTTTTGTACGGTTCACTGTTCCAGCCCTCTTTCAAAGATACCTTCGTCAAATCCGCAAGGGTAGTTACCTCCAGATTATCACAGCAGCAAATGCCCAGCCTGCCGTCCGGCACAATCCACAGATCCGTATAGGGCATCAGGCAGGTCTCCTTAATCACTTTCTGCGTGGCCTGCTTATTCGGCGAACTTCCCGCACGGTTGGTAAGCACTTCCTTCAAATAACGCATCTGTATCAAAATCTCCACATCGTCAAACTCCTGCGGATGCGCTTTCACATATTCGTACACCTTCTGCACATTGGGGTGGAGCTTCATATCCAGACAATAATTGTTGATAATCAGCTGATTTACATAAGGCTTAATCTTTTTCACCATGTCCACATCCAAAATCAGTCCGTTGGTGGACATGAAAATAAACGCTTCCGGCAGCTTTTCCCGGGCATATTTGTGAAATTCCACGATTCTGGTATCCAGCAGCGGTTCATTGTTGCCGTACAATGTCAAATGCCCTTTAAAATTCCAGTCCGCAAGCTGGTCAATAATGCTGTAATAAAGTGAATCTTCCATCCTCTTATAAGGACGCTTCTCCGCATTTTTGTTCGCGGTGCAAAATTCACACGTGGAATTGCACCGGTTGATGGTCTCCAGATTCACCACCAAGGGCTGCGGTGTCTCCTCCTGCGACAAAAAATATTCGATGTAAGCTTTCTGCATCTTATTGCGCATCAGAAACTGCAGCTTCAAATAGCTGTTACTGCTAAAAAGCGGAAAATATTTCCGCATATTCCAGCCGAATCTTCCCATAAAATTGTGTATCCTGATAGACATTTCCTCTGCCCTCCCTGTTTTCCTTATCAAAAAGTATGCTCCTTAAGCCTACCGCCCATTATAACAGATTCCGAAACTTTTTCAAGCAGCAATGTTTACACCGCACGGATGGCCGGTTACGATTCAATCCGGTTTTTGCACGAAGATCTTTTGTCCTTCCCAGGATGCATACCCTTTCTCACCCCTTCTGTCCGGAATTTCATAGTGGTCTTTGAGCCATTTTCCCAAGTGTCTCGTATATTTTGCGCCGCCCTGCGCATTTAAATGCGTGTGATCCGCATAATCCTGCGCAAAATCAATCCCCGCCTCCCGATACAGCTGTGTGGTGTTATAGTTCAAAAATAAAAGCCCGTTCTCCTGCGCCAGCCGTGCAATATAATTGTAAACTTCCTGATCCTCCTCCTCCAAAAGATAGGGGGCGCTCACCAGCGCCAGCGGAATATGGTTTTTCCTCGTCAGTTCCATGATTTTGCGCAGATACTCCTCTGATTTCGGCGTCATTGCCCGTTCCTGCCCCACATAGCTCATATCCGGCTGTGTCAGCTGCGCCTCCCCGGATATTAACGTGTATCCTTTAAACCGTTGCTGCATGGGACGGTTCCAGATAAAATTCTCAAAATCCTGCCGCCCCAGCTTTGCATAACGGGTATGATATTTTACAAACCCAAACAGATGGTCCGCCCAGTCCGTTTCAGCGCTGGCTCTCGCTGCCAGATACTTGTTGTAGGAAAAACGCATGCCGTCCATATTCTCGTGAATCCACTCCGTCTGGTAATCCTCATAATACCGCGCAGGGGAATACATGTCCAACACTACCAGCTTTGGCTTTTGCCTTTTTAGGGCATCCACCAGATAATGGTAGCTGTTCCAAAGGGGCTGCTCCGCGCCGCTGCAAAGGTAAGCGGCAATTCCCTGCTCCTCCCACAAAATCCGGGTATCCACGTTACAATGTACATGGCTGCTCCCCAAAAACAACACATCCACCTTTTGGTATGGCTGCAAATATAAGCCACGCGCCTGATCCACCCCGTTTTGCGACTTCACACACAAAACACAGTCTACGGCATGCAAAAGCATTGCCAAAAGGCAGGCAAACACAAACGCCCGAACCCACTTTTTCCTTTTTCTCATTTTCCCTCCATTCTGCGCGTTCTTTTCCCATAAAGGTTCGTGAATGCTGCACAAACACCTGCCTGCATCCGCCTGCTTTTCAAAATTGTATATAAATAAAACTGGACGCATCATATCCCGGTCCGTACATGCCAAAAACAACCACCGCTGTCACAAGGGCCATACAAATCCCCCACCGCACCGGCAGCGGCGCTTCATAAATCCAGACAGCGGTCTCCTTTTTCTTCCACTCCGAAACCATATCAAACAAAAACAAGACCCCCATGGCCCCCAGGGCAACCGTCATCTGAACCTGATCCAGTCCCATTGCAAACAGGAATTCCTTTGCATAATAAAAACCCTGCCAGCCGGTAAACAGATTGACCAGACAGACTTTTGCCATATGTAGTGTATCGCTGCGGAAAAAAATCCATAACAGGCTCACCGTCAAAAAGGTGCATACCCTGCCAAACATCCGCCGGATTGCCAAAAAAGGAAGCTGCCGGTCTCCCAGACAACGCTTCCGGATCCGCTTATACAAGTCCTCCACGATACTTGACACGCCATGCAGCAGCCCCCATACCAGAAAGACCGGCGCGCCGCCATGCCATAGTCCGCTGACCAAAAATACTGTCAACAGATTCCGGTACTTTATGAAAATCCCTTTTTTCCCACCGCCCAGGGGGATGTACACATAATCCCGCAGCCAGCCGCTAAGGGAGATGTGCCATCTTTTCCAAAAATCGGAAATACCGACGGCAAAATACGGCTGCCTGAAATTTTGCTGCAGGGAAAAACCCATCAGCTGCGCCACCCCAACCGCAATGCAGGAATAGCTTGCAAAGTCACAATACAGCTGTACCGCGTAAAACAGCACGGCGGCAAGCATCGTAAAGCTGTTTCCGAATTCATACATGCCATAGAGGTGGTCCACCAAAACGGCCGCCCTGTCTGCAATCACCATTTTGAGGAAAAACCCCCATACGACGCAAACCAGTCCCTGCATGAACCGGTCATAGTCCCATAGTTTCCGCCTCTTTTTTTGCAGCACCCAGAACAGCTGGGGTAAAAAACGGTCGCCCCGCTCAATCGGCCCGCTCAAAATATTCGGGAAAAAAGTGACAAAAACCGCATATTTCACAAAATCCTTCTCCGCAGGATATTTTCCGGCGCTCACATCCAGCAAATACCCTGCCGCCTGCAGGGTGTAAAAGGAAATCCCAAGGGGCGCTGCCAGACCCAACCGCCCTGCCACATCCAAATGCACCACCGCAATTCCTTTGCCAAAAGCTGCGTTCAACAGCCTTTCCCAAACCGGGAAATACCGAAACATGGCCAGCAGCCCGAAATTCAGCGCCAGACATCCCAAAAGCAGCAGGCAGGGCCAAACCCTTTTTCCTGTCCCCGAATCGGTTTGTCCTTCCTGCTGCCGCTTTTTCGTACCCCTCTCCAACAACAGCGCGGTAACCCATGTACTGCATACCGATAGCAAAATCCATATGCCCGCCCGCAAATCCGCCCATAAAAAGAATAGCAGATTCGCCCCCAGCAGTACCCATTTTCGTATTTTTATGGGCGCTGCATAATAGACCAACAGCACACATAACAAAAAAACCGCAAACGTTAACGACTGAAAACGCAATTTTCTTTCTCCCTTTTCGGAAAAGTGTTCCGAATGCATAAATTTTGCTTTATAAGTATATTTTTCACAGATCACATAATCTTCAACAACTTAACAGTTCTATAAACTGGAATTGATTAAACAATACGCTTTGCAATAATTCTCTCAAAAGCATGCTCATGGTGTATATCACCAGGGTGTGAATCCATAAAAGTTCCTTCAAGATGATGAATGATTTCCCAATCTTTGTATTTCTCTGGCAATTCGCCTACATCGAAGAGACTGTGTGTATAGGGCGCATTGTCAGGCGTTGCCGGCAGGCGGTTTGTAAAGATTCCTATGACATTGTAACCTCCAATCTTTGTATTGCCCTGCATCTTCGTAATAAATTTATCCCTTACATCTTTATATGGTAAATGGAGTACACCATGAGATAGGATTACATCATATTCTTTTTCAAAGACAAACTTTTCTAAATCACAGCAAAAATAATTGACCCAAACACCTATTTGCCTGGAAATCTTTTTTGCCTTTTCAATACCATTTTCAGAAATGTCAAATGCATCTACTTTATTTCCCAACTTAGCCATAAAGATAGAATTTCTTCCTTCTCCACATCCAACATCTAATACTTGGGCGTTTTTAGGAAATACATTATAGAACTCGTTTACATCCATAGTAGGACTTTTGGAAAAAGTAGAAACCTCCATATCTGCATAAAGTTGTTCCCAAAATGGTCTTTCCTGCATCCTAAATTCCTCCTTATGCTCTGTCTTTCACGTTATATCATACATAGCTATAACTTAATACAAATCACGATTGTGATTTGATGATTTTTAAGGGAAACATTAGCTGCTATATTTTATAGTATCATTTGGCGCTTGTTTTATAGATTTCGTCCATGATACTGTATTGTTACTACATAGACTGTTTTGCATGGTTCATCAATGCGGAAAATGGCGATATAATTATCAATCAGTAACTGACGGTAGCCTTTTCCGGCATACCTACCCTCGTTACGCTCTTGATGGGACTGTGGAAATGTGTCTAGGCTTAAAATAGACTTCTTAATTCTGTCGATCTGTCCTTTGGTATTTTCAGGAGCCAATTTCTCATTTGCGATATATTCGTAAATGTGGTCTAATTCATGGATTGCTCTGGGGTTGAGCTTTACCTTGTATTTATCCAAAATGTTTTTTCTCCAATTCTGCAAAAACTATCTCTGCGTCAACTGCTTCTGCTCTGTTAGCAATTTCCTGCTCGGACTCAAATATGGCTTGGTCAATGCGGTTCATTCTTGCAAATTTATCATATAATTCACTACTCATTACAACTAAATCGCTATATCCGTTCTTGGTAATAAAAATAGGCTCCTGTTCCTTGTGTGCGATATTAGAAATCTCGGTTGTATTGCGTAAATCCTTAATAGGCATAATAATTGGCATAATGTTTCGCTCCTTTCTTTATCACAATTATAGCATAATTATGTCCATATGACAACAAAAAATGCAACGAACCAGAAAACATGTTGTAAATGGTTCATTGCACATAGGACATATTGCAGGATTATTACCGGGAGATGTATTGACAAGATACCATAGGGAGTTTGTAGAGTGCTTTGAAAGGTTGGGATTTAGTTATGATGCCTATACTAAAAGCTATTCCCATTGTAAACGCCGCTCCATGACAAGTCAACCGTATCGGCACAAAGTCACGAAAATCAAGTAACAGTTCAGACAAGTCTGAACTGTTACAAAATCAATTATACAGGAGGGCCGCCGGAAAGCCGCACATTCACCTGCCAAACCTGCAGCCCCCGTTTTTGCGCTGCCATCCGGATTGTTCGCAAGCGTTACACCGAAACACACCGGAGGACCATAACGCCCAACGGAACAATTCCGGACAATTTAGGGTAATGCTGCTTGGCGGTTTATGGCAGGGCGTAATTTTTTTACATCCATTGTTAGGTTTTGATAAACCACAGGGCGGCCCCGGCGGCGGAGACGGTGGCTTCGGCGGTGTGGGCGGCGGGCACGGCGGTGTGGGCGGCGGGCACGGC
>CARDPF010000200.1:5140-6024 GCA_948960675.1 uncultured Eisenbergiella sp. | reverse complement strand
AAGGAACCTCCTGCCCGGCAAGGGGCTGCCTGCGGCCACATTCCCGCTGTCCTGTTTACTGGCACGCTGCCCCACCCCTGCGGCTTTTCCAAGTGGCGTTATCCGTGAATGGACGCCGAGAGACAACTCTAATCAACAAACTGAAAGTTGTTTATTTACGTTCCATGAATCCTATGATTGAAAAAATCAATCCTGCAATCCCAATTCCAATAGAGAGTAGTTCCATTCCCGATGAACAAAGAGAAATTACGATAGCAAAAAGTAATATCGCAATACCTAATCCAATTTTTTTCATTGAAAATCCTCCTTTGCAAATCCCGGTTGCAATTTGATCATTTTTAAGGGAAATATAAGGTGTTATATTTTTACTATAATATAACACAGCCTTTGGCAAAATGATAGGGATATTTTTCTTGCGGATTGTGTGATTGTGTGGTAATATGTGTAAAAATAAGTTGTTTGAGTGGGATTTATATGTGTTTGCGTGGATATCGGGAGGGGAAATGCTTGCAGTTGAGAGACAGCGCAGGATTTTGGATATGGTACAGGAGAGGGGGGCCGTCAAGATCGGGGAGATGACGGAACTTTTTTCGGTATCTACAGAGACGATCCGCAGGGATTTGCTGGAATTGGAGCGGCAAAAGCGGCTGCGGCGCGTACACGGAGGGGTTATGCGGATCCCGCAGGCCGCGCAGTATCTGGAGGCAGGGGAGAGGGCTGGGAAGAACCGGGAACGCAAGGCGGAATTGGCACAGTATGCGGCAGGGCTGGTTGCAGAGGGGGATGCCGTAATGGTGGATTGCGGGAGCACAGCGGCAGCCTTTGCCAGGATGCTGGCGGCGCGCTTTGAAAAGCTTACGGTGATCACCAACTCCCTGGAGGTC
>CARDPF010000200.1:0-5130 GCA_948960675.1 uncultured Eisenbergiella sp. | reverse complement strand
CCGGTTGTTTTTTGCGCAGGGAAAGTGCTTTTTGTGGGCCGTGGGCGTTGGAAATGCTGGATCATTTCCATGTAAAAACCGCGTTTTTGTTTCCTTCTGCGGTGTCCATGCAGTATGGAATCATGGACTATGACGGGGAGCTTTTCCATGTCCAGAAGAAGATGATTAAGCAGGCGGACCGGACCGTCTTTCTGGCGGACAGCGGTAAGTTTGAAAAGAGCGGTCTGCTGAAATTGGCGGATGTGGGGGAAGGGACGGTTTTGGTGACAGATTCCGGTCTGGAAACGAAACTTTATGATTTGTACCGGGAGAACCGGGTGCATGTGATTTGCGGGAAGGTGATGGATGTATGATGCGGGAGGAGCGGTTTCGGAGACTTTTGGTGGCGCTGTGCACCGTCTGTTATTTTGTCAGCTATCTTACCAGAATCAATTATGGGGCGGTTCTTTTGGAGATTGTGCAGACGGAAGGAATCGGTAAAGTGGCGGCCTCCATGGCGGTGACGGGAAGTTTTCTTACATACGGCGCCGGGCAGCTGGTGAGCGGATGGCTGGGGGACAGGGTAAATCCCGGGCGTTTGATTTTTACGGGACTGATGACTTCCGCATGCATGAACGTGCTGGTACCGGTTTTTGCAAGGCCTGGGGCCATTCTGGTTTTTTGGTGTATTAACGGTTTTGCGCAGGCCCTTTTGTGGCCCCCGATGGTGAAGATTTTGTCGGACTATCTGCAGGAGGATGCCTATAAAAAAAGCTGTGTGCGGGTGACCTGGGGGTCGGCTGTGGGGACGATTGCCATATATTTGCTTGCGCCCGTCTGCATCGTCTGGAAGGGGTGGAGAAGTCTGTTTTTTCTGTGCGCGGGCATTGCTTTTGGCTTCGCATTTCTTTGGATGCGGGGCATTATGGTGGTGGAAAAGCAGCTGGGGGCAGTTGCAGGATCAGACGAATCACCGTTAAAGGGCAGCGGCGGGAACGGGGGGATGTCCCTGCAAGCCAAAGTGACAGGGGCAGCCAAGGGCGGAAATTTTTTCTTTGCACGTACAGCGGGAATGTTGGCTGTCATTATGGCTGCGATTGTCATGCAGGGGCTTTTGCGGGACGGAATCACAACATGGATGCCGGTCTATTTGTCGGAGACGTTTCATCTGGCCAGTTTTGTGTCCATACTGAGCGGGGTTCTGCTGCCTGTTTTCGGGATGGTCTGTCTGGAACTGACTTCCGTATTGAACAGGAGATGGTTTCGCAATGAGATGGTATGTGCTGGCATCCTGTTTTTACTGGGCTTTGGGAGCGCCTTCGGACTTGCGGCTATTCCCTCCCACAGCGCGGCAGGGGCAGTTTTGCTGGCGGCAGGGGCGGTGGGATGTATGCACGGTGTGAATGTGATTTTGGTGAGTATGGTTCCGCCCTATTTTAAAAAGAGCAACAGGGTGGGGACGGTTTCGGGTCTGCTCAATTCCTGCACCTATGTGGGAAGTGCGGTTTCCAGTTACGGGATTGCCCGGATGGCGCAGCAGCACGGGTGGGCCAGTGTTTTGTGGCTCTGGGCGGCTGCTGCCCTGACAGGAACCTTACTCTGTTTTGGATGCGGGAAGGTCTGGAACCGTTTTAGACGGGCTTTGTGATAATCAGCCTGTAATGTTGTTTCATTTAGTCTCAGGACATGAGGCGTTTCCAAGGGATAGTGCTAAAACAGGGGAAGGGGTTTTTGGACGTTTTGTACAAAAATTTTTGGATGCAGCGATAAAAGTTGACTGTTACAGATAAAAAGCTTACAATAAAAACAGAAAGATAAGGAAAACCGGTGTTGGAGTCCCATTGGCAGATCAGTGCAGAAAAGAAGGTGAAATGTATGAAGGGGACAATGGTGATTTTTTTGGTGGCTGTTTTTCTTTTGTTGATTGTAGCGTATCTGGCACAGGATACGGAGCCGGAAAAACGCGTCGGGAGTAAGGCATACCACATGCTCTTGCTTGGCCTGATGCGGGCGGATATCGCATTGTCCCTAGGGCTGCGGTATGTGCAGGGATTGCTGGCACGGGTTTTCAAAGGCTATCCCCTGCCCGGGACAGGAGACGATATTTTGGGAAAACGACAGCGTATGGAAGAATACCGCAGGGGAAACAGCGGAGGGCAGGAGTATAGGAAGAGGCAGAAGTACAATCGCAAGATATTGGAATAGGAGCGATAAGGCCAGGGTATGTATCACTACCCTGGCCTTTAAACGTTACCGGCCTGCGCTGTGCTTCCCCGTCCCGGTTGCAGACACGCTGTCCAAGGTTCATGGCTAAACGAAGTGACAGTACTGTCTAAACTGTTGCGCCAACTTGGCGTTCTAAAAGTGCAGGATAGGATGTCGTGTGTTGTAAATGAGCCGGAATCTGGTACAATGGAACGTAACAGTTCGGCCTGCGCATGGGGGTTTACTGCGTGGGTATAAAACGCGGCGGTAGCCTAAGGAATGCTGGTTTGGACGAAAAGGACGGGGCTTTGGATGAGACTGGAATTGGAGCAAATTGATCACGGGGAGGATGAGGTGATCCTGCGTTACCGGGAAATGAACGGACAGGTGGAAGCCATTGCGGCCATCGCGCGGGGGATGGATCCCAGAATTTGTGCGAGTATGGACGGTGTCCGGCTGCTTCTGCGGCCGGAAGAAATTTTTTATGTGGAGAGTGTGGACGGCGGTAATTTTGCCTATTTGGCCGATCAGGTGTGCAGGGTATCGGAAAGCTTAGGGGAACTGGCGGCCTACTATGGCGGCCGCGGTTTTTTCCGCTGTTCCAAATCCATGGTGCTTAATATCCATAAAATCAGCCGTTTGAAAAGCGAGCCGGGAAACCGGATCCGGGCAACCATGGAGAATGGGGAGCAGGTCATGATTTCGAGAAAATACGCCGGACTGCTGCGCCGGACGCTGCAGGGGGGAAGGGACGATGAGGAGTGAGGCAAGACGAAGGCTGGAAAGGGTTATCAGCCGGGAAATTGCGATTGAATATAAGGCGTGTCTTTATTTTGCCTGCATCATGTTTTTTTACATGGTATACCTGCTTTGGAAGGGTATTGATACCGTCGGCGTTTGGGTGATATGGGAGATGGTCCTGTCGGCCTATGCGGTAGGGTATTTACAGTGCTATCTGCTCTGGAATTTTGACGAAGCAGAGCGGATCGGAAAGAAAGAAGTGTGCGCAGGCCTGTTGTGCACCGGCCTGTATGCGGGGGTGTCCTGGGGCTTTGACTGGTATGGGAAAAATCCGGCGGTCACGCTGCTTTTTACCGGTTATATGCTGTTGTGTTATCAGTGTGTCTTTTGGGCCAACAAGATCAAGCGGACCATTGACACCAGAAATTTGAACAAAATGCTGGATGCATATAAGAAAGGGGAAAAGGATGGGGGAAAAAGGGGAATGCAGGGAGGGCGGTGACACCGCCATTGCCATTGAAAACCTGACAAAACGGTATGGCAGGCACAGGGGTGTGGAGGGGGTCAGCCTTTTTGTGGAAAAGGGAGACATTTTTGGCTTTCTTGGGCAAAATGGGGCAGGAAAATCCACGACCATTCGGTGCATGTTGGGGCTTTTGCATTTTGGACAGGGGCAAATCCGGATATTGGGACAGGACATAGCGTCCGGCGAGGCAAACATCCTGCGTCATGTGGGATATATGCCGTCGGAGGCAATGTTCTATCCGTCCATGCGGGTGGAGGAGGTGATTGCCTTTGCCGAAAAAGCGCGGAAAAAAGACTGCAGAAAGGAAGCGGACCGGCTGTGCAGGATTCTTGCGGTGGATAAAAAGAAGCGGATAGGGGAGTTGTCTTTGGGCAACCGCAGAAAAGTGAGTATCGTCTGCGCCATGATGGCCCGGCCGGAGATTTTGGTGATGGATGAGCCCTCTTCCGGTCTGGATCCGCTGATGCAGGAGGCGTTTTTTGACCTGCTAAAAGAGGCGGCATCCCGGGGGGCGACCTGCTTTTTGTCCTCCCATGTGCTCACGGAGGTAAAGCGGTATTGCCGGCATGCGGCGATTATCCGGGAGGGAAGGCTGGTTTTGACCGATTCGGTGGAGCACCTGATGCAATCCGGCCTGCGGTATGTAAAAGTGCGCGCTGCGGGGGAGGAAAAGCGGTTTTCCTGGTCGGGCAGCATGCGGGAACTGCTCCACCGCTTAGAACAGATGGAAGTGGAGGATGTGCTGATAGAGGAGCCGTCCCTGGATGAGATTTTTCTGCACTATTACCAAAAGGAAGGAGGGGAAACAGGCCATGACGCTGTTATGCCATGAATTGAAAATGAACGTGAAGTCCTTGTGGATTTGGGCGGCATGTGTGGGGTTTTCGTGTTTTGGCTGCATCCTGCTGTTTGGCGGCCTGCGAAAGTCCATGGAAGGGATGGCGGACGCTTATGCGCAGATGGGAACGTTTTCCGTGGCATTGGGATTGGATCGTTTAAATGTGGCCACGATAGAAGGCTTTTATGCCACGGAGGTGGCGTTGGTGTTCGCCATCGGGGGAGCCATGTTTGCGGCCATGACGGGGGCGGCCTTGTTGTCCAAGGAGGAGGAAGGGCATACGGCGGAGTTTTTGCATACCCTTCCCTTTGGAAGAATATATATTGCAGGCTGGAAGTATGCGGCAATGGCGGTATTGGTGTTTTTCTTTGACGCCATCTGTCTTTTATGGATTTTGGCGGGTTTTTGGATGGCCGGGGAAACGGCGCTGGGCCTGGAGTTTTGGCTGTTTCATGGGGCGCAGCTTCTCATGCAGCTGGAGGTGGGGAGTGTCTGCTTTTTGCTCTCTTCGGTGTCTGCCAAAAAACAGACCGGGGCGGCGCTTGGTTTTTCCGTTTTGCTCTATATGATGGATCTGATGTGCCGGATCGTACCGGATTTGGAGGGGCTGCGTTATGTGACGCCTTACTATTACGCCAATGCGGCTGACATATTCACCCGGTCGGAAGTGGAAGCCGGTTTGGCGGGGATCGGAATTGGGGTGACGGTGGTCTGCGCTTTTTTGGCAGGCATGGTATATAAAAAGAGGGATCTGCAAAGCTGACCGCAGCGGCGCATAGCCATTACAGGCTGCTGGCTTTTTGGCGGTATTTCCCGTCCGCAAGCCTTGCAAGTCTGTAAT
>CARDPF010000199.1 GCA_948960675.1 uncultured Eisenbergiella sp. | reverse complement strand
ACACCCCTGCCGGGCGGACGGTTCCTTACGCATGCATACATGCAAAACGGGGAATTTCACCAAAACGCCGTTTCATTCCAAACTGCCAAAAAACGCGTAAAACTCGCTGCGCTCAAACAGTCCGCGTTTTTTGGCAGGGATGAAATGGCATTTTGGGAAATTCCATCGTTTGCGTGCCACCATGCGTAAGGAACCGTCCGCTCGGCAGGGGTGTCCGGCCTGCAAAAGGCTCCGCCTTCCCCGCCCGTCAGCACGCCTCCCAAAGCCCGTGGCTTAACTAAGTGACATTGCCCGTGAATAGTAATCCAAACATAATCTTTGCTGCGAGCACATTGACAATGCAATAGACTTTATACTCTGGTTATGATATAATTTTCTGAAAAGGAGGCATAGGCATATGACTGATAGCGAAAAACTCGATAAATTAGTAGAAACAGTATCCCAAATGCAAGGACGCTTCGATAAAATCGACAGCCGGTTTGATGAAATCGACAGCCGGTTTGGCAAAATCGACAGCCGGTTTGATGTTTTGGAACTTAAGCAAGACCGCACAGCCAAGAAATTGGACGATTTACAAATTGATGTTGCCGTTGCAGAACGGCAAATCAAACGGGACATTCACGATTTGAAAGACGAGATGGAAACAGTTATTGAAGTTTTAAAAATGAATGAATTGATACCGCGATAGTAATAACCACATAACCGAATATATCACAAACCAGAGTGTAAAGCCTATTATGTTGTCAATGGTTTTGCACTTTTTTACTGGACAAAACGTAACAGTTCAGCCATCCGAATCGTTACTATTCACAGCCCGGGGGCCGCTCATAGTAACGGTTCGGGACGGTATTGCGAGTTTTGCTGCGCAAAAACCGCCCCTCACACCTGCATCATGTTCTTACGGAATGCGCAGTTTATGCGCATTCCTGATCCGTGAATAGTAACCTGTGCATGCCCTTCATGGCCCCATGCTTTCCTGCAATCTTGACAATGCCGCCGGATAATGATACCGTATAGGGGAAGCAATAGGACAGAGGGGAATATTCCCGTATGGAGAAGGAGGTATGGAAGTATGGGACGTTTAGAGGGGAAAGTTGCCATTGTAACCGGGGGAAATTCCGGTGTGGGCGCGGCGACCGCCATGCTGTTTGCCAAAGAGGGGGCAAAGGTGGTAATCAGCGCGCGCCGTCAGGCACAGCTGGAGGAAGTGGCGGAGAAGATCAAGGCGGCCGGGGGAGAGGTTTTGAGCGTAGTCACGGATATTTCCAAGCCGGAGGATGCCACTAACCTGGTGGAAAAGACGGTGGAGGCATTTGGCAGGGTTGACGTATTGGTAAACAATGCGGGGATTTTGGAGGAAGGCCTAAAGCCCATCGACCGGGTTTTGGATGCGGACATGGACCGGATTATCGATACCAACACCAAGGGCACGATGTACTGTATGCGGGAAGCCTGCGCGAAGATGGCAGAGACAGGGGAAGGTTCCATTGTCAATGTGGCTTCCATCGCGGGCGTGATGGGATGCGGCGGCGCCGCCTATGTGGCCTCCAAGGCCGCCATCATTGGAATTACACGCCATACGGCGCTGCGCTTTGCCGGGACGAAAATCCGTTGTAATGCGGTATGCCCGGGAACCATCGTCACGCCGATGGTGGCGAATATGAAGGCGGACAATATGGATGCCGATATGTTTGGCCAGATGGCCAAGCATGCGGATCTGCGGGTATCGCCCTGCATGCCCGAGGATGTGGCCAATATCCTGCTGTTTTTGGCAAGCGATGAGTCCAGGGCGATTACCGGACAGGCGATCCAGTCGGATTTTGGAAGCACGTTATAAGAAAAAAATATAAAAATCCCAAACCCCATGCGGCGTTTTGCGCCACATGGGGTTTTCTTTTGGCAAAACCGGAATTCCTATCGAAAAAGATAACCGTTTTTTCAGAAAATGTTTAGAAAAAGCAAACGGAATTTGCAAGGGGGATTTGCTATACTTTCCAAAGACAATAAGGAAAACGGTTCCGGAAAGGAAAGCAGGTTTTATGAAGGATCTTACATTTGTGGTTCCCTGTTACAATTCCGAAAGCTATATGGAGCGGTGTATTGATTCCCTGCTCTTGGAGAAGGACGGGGTGGAAATTATTATTGTGGATGACGGTTCCACGGACAGGACGGGAACAATTGCGGACGGTTACGCGGCAAAATACCCGGATACGGTCAAAGTGGTACACCAGGAAAACGGCGGACACGGGGCGGGGGTCAATACCGGGCTTTTGTTGGCGGAGGGCCGCTATTTTAAAGTGGTGGATTCCGACGACTGGCTGGGAAGGGAGGCATACCATCTTTTGCTTGCGGCCATACGCGGCCTGCAAGAGGCGCCGGATCTTTTGGTCTGTAATTATGTGTATGATCATCTGGAAGAGGGAAAAACCCACACAATCCGTTACCGGAACGTGTTTCCGGCGGGGCGGGTGTGCAGATGGGAGCAGACCGGCCGTTTTGGCCCCTCCCAGTATCTGGTCATGCACGCCCTGGTTTTTAGGACGCAGCTTTTGAAAAAGGCCGGTATCCGGCTTCCCAGACATACCTTTTATGTGGATAATCTTTTCGCTAACCAGCCGCTTGCGGCGGTGGACAAAATCCTGTACCTGGATTTGGATTTATACCACTATTATTTGGGCAGGGAGGATCAATCTGTCAATGAAGAGGTATTAAAAAAGCGGATCGACCAGCAGATCCGGGTGACAAAACTGGTTTCCCAATGTGCGGATTTACAAAAGGTGCGGGAAAAGTCGCCTAAGCTGGAAAAATATCTGTGCCGTAATATTTCCGTGATGATGGCGATTTCCTCCATTCATCTGCTGTTGATTGCCACACCGGAGGCATACCGCAGGAGGCGGGAATTGTGGGAGTGGGTCAAACGGAAAAATTCCCGGTTGTATTACCGGCTCAAATACCGTTCCTTAAGCGGATGGACATATCTGCCCGGCAGATGGGGCGGTATGCTGACTGTTTTAGGGTACCGGCTGGCGAACCGGGTTTACCGGTTTCAGTGACTGAATGGAAAAACGTGCGGGCGTTTGGCGTAAAGTCAGAGGACGTAAAAGGAAAAAGGAGGGAAAATGGCGAAGATCTATCTTGTATTGGTGGATACGCCGGGGATTTTTGCCTATTGCATCCGGCGGTTTTTAAAGCAGAAATACATTCATGTGGCATTGGCGCTGGATGAAAATTTGGGGGAAACCTACAGCGTGGGGCGGCGCAATCCGTTTGTTCCGCTTTTCGCCGGGGTGGAAAGGGAAAACAGAATCCGGATTTTACAGGCGTTTCCCACGGCGGAGTATAAAATTTGTGAGTTGGAGTGCAGCCGGGAACAGAAGGAAAATATCAGGAGGCGGCTGGAACAGGATTTTGCAAACCGGTTCCGCTTCCACTATGCCATAATCGGCCTGCCCTTTCTGGTGGCAAACCGGCCATTTTACCAGAAAAACCATTATACCTGCTCCTCCTATCTGGCCAAGGTGTTGCGGGAAAACGGGATCTTTGTATCCGGGAAGCATTTTTCCCTGGTGACACCTAAGGATTTTTATGAGTACACAGCGGATAAAAAGGTGGTATTTGAGGGACGGCTGGCATATTTTGGCAGATTGGAGGCCGTGTGTGAGTAAACGGAAAAACATTTTTAACGCCGCATTTTTTGTGGCGGTGATGTGTCTGACTTTTTATGCGGTATTCCATGGGCAGAATCTTGGGGATATCCGCGTATCGGTTTCCCGGATGTCTGGGATGTTTGTGTGTCTTTCCGTGCTGTGCGCGGTGTTTTTTGTGTGTGCGGAAGGGTTCATGATCTGGTATTTGCTGCGGGGCATGGGGGGAAAGACTTGTCTGGCGCGCTGTATCTGTTATTCCTTTATCGGCTTTTTTTACTCGGGCATTACGCCTTCCGCTACGGGCGGACAACCAATGCAGCTTTATTATATGAAAAAAGACAAAAACCGGCTGTCTGATAGTTCAGTGGTGCTGATGACGGTTGCCGTGGTTTATAAATTTGTGCTGGTAGTGGTGGGCGCTTTGCTCCTTCTCTTTTGGCTTAGGCCCCTGCGGCAGTATTTTGGCGGATACTTGCCGCTGTTTTTGTTCGGACTCTTTTTGAATGTGGCGCTGGTGGTAATTTTGACAGCGGTGATGGCGGCCCCGGGTGTGATGTACCGCCTGCTTGCCGGAGGGGAAAAGGTACTGGTCCGGATCGGGATATTCCCGTATGACGGGAAGAGAACCGAAAAAATCCGGCAGTTCATAGACGGATACCGGGAGGCGGTGGATTTCCTTGTCCAAAATAAGGGAAAGGTTTGTTTCGTGGTGTTGTGTACTTTTCTGCAAAGATGCAGCGTATTTTTGCTGACGGCCTTTGTCTACAAGGGGTTTGGACTGTGTGGAACTTCCTTTTTGACGGTGGCGCTTTTACAGGCGGCGGTCTACATTGCGGTGGATATGCTTCCGGTGCCGGGCGCGCAGGGAATTACGGAACTTTTGTATCAGTCGGTGTTCGCGGGCGTTTTTTCCGGCGGGTTTCTGATGCCCTCGCTTTATGTGACCCGGGGAATCAACTTCTACTTCCTCCTGCTGGTAAGCCTCTGCGTCGTGGCCGGAAACCGCCTGTACTTTGTCCGCAGGGCCGGGGCGGCAAGGAAAGAAACTGCATGACAGTGCCAAATGGTCATTTAGATCAGCCCCGGACTTTGGGAGGCGAGCCTGCCTGCGGGGAGTGGAATTGTGCAGCAGGCCGGACACCCCCTTACCGGGCGGACGGTTTCTTACACATGATGGCATGCAAACGGTGGAATTTCCCAAAATGCCGTTCCATTCCAGCCAAAAGGCGCGGACTGTTTGAGCGCAGCGAGTTTCCGCGCCTTTTGGCTGTTTGGGATGGGGCGGTGTTTTGGTGAAATTCCCCGTTTTGCATGTATCGCATGTGTAAGAAACCGTCCGCCCGGTAAGGGGGTGTCCGGCCTGCTGCACAATTCCACTCCCCGCAGGCAGGCACACCTCCCAAAGTCCGGGCCATGGATAAACGAAATGACATTGCTGTCTGAACTGTTACCCGATTTTGACGGATAGGCTTGCAATCTGTCGGCAATCCGGTATAATTGTGGTATCGCGCGTGTTTATGTCCTGTAGGCATGGCGTGACAGAATTGTAACAGGAGGCAGAAAGCAGAGGCTATGGAATATACCTATACACAGCTGGTGACGTATTTATTGTTTTATGGTTTTTTGGGCTGGGTGCTGGAGGTCATTGTGGTGGCGGTGAAAGACCGTCGTTTTTCAAACAGGGGATTTTTTGACCTTCCGGTTTGTTTACAATATGGCGTGATGGTGGACATTTTGCTGCTTGTGTTGCCGACATTGCAGGAGCATTTTTTCCTGCGGTATTTGTTTGCGCTGGCGGTGGTATCCGTGACGGAGTATCTGGCGGGGGATTTGTCCCGGCGCGTTTGGCGCAGGAAGCTGTGGCAGTATGAGAAAAACGGATTGTTTGGCGGTGAAGTCAGAGGGGCGCTTTGGACGGCAGGGAAGGCTGCTGTGGTGTTGTTATTGGCGCAACTGGTGCATCCGCTTGTTTTTGCGGTGGGCAGCCTGATTCCGGTGTTTGTGCTGCGGACGGCGGACGGTATTATTTTGTGTATTCTGGCGCTGGACCTGGCAGCGGTGTTGTATGCGGTACATAAAAGCAAGACGCAGGAAGAACTTTTGGAAGCGGAGAAGGTGCAGCAAAATGAGCAGCTTGCCATACAGGGCAGGCTGGGGGCGAAGCTTTATCATGCGGTGTGGAACCGTCTCAACCGCGCTTATCCGGATATGGAGGAGCGGCAGGGGGAGGAATCTTTGGATTATGTTTTTGCCCGGGGCGTTTGTGTGGATAAGCTGGTCTGGGTTTTCATTATCTGCGCCTTTTTGGGGGATCTGATCGAGACCCTGTTCTGCAAGATCGGAAGAGCACACGTCTGAACTCCAGTCACACAACAGCATC
>CARDPF010000198.1 GCA_948960675.1 uncultured Eisenbergiella sp. | reverse complement strand
CACTTTTGGATTTTTGCGTGGAACGCCGGATTCCCTGTGTATTGTGTACCACCGGGCTTTCCGCCAGGCAGCTTGCCCATGTGGAGGAAGCGTCAAAGAAGGTGGCGGTTTTGCGTTCGGCGAATATGTCCGTGGGCATTAACCTGCTGATGAAGCTTTTGCGGGAGGCCGCGCCGGTTTTGGCGGATGCAGGTTTCGACATTGAAGTGGTGGAAAAGCATCACAACCAGAAGCTGGACGCACCAAGCGGCACGGCGTTGGCGTTGGCGGATTCCGTCAATGAAGCTTTTGCCGAAAAATATGAATATGTTTACGACAGAAGTGCGCGCAGACAGAAGCGTCCGGCCAGGGAAATCGGGATCAGCGCCGTGCGGGGCGGTACGATCGTGGGGGACCATGACGTGATTTTTGCGGGGACGGATGAGGTGGTTACGTTTTCCCATATGGCATATTCCAGGACGGTTTTTGGCAGGGGGGCCATACAGGCAGCAAAATTTCTTGCCGGTAAGCCTGCCGGTCTTTACAATATGAGCAATGTAGTGGACGAAGGGAGCGGGAACGCTTCGGCGGATTGTTTGTGACGCCTGCGCGGCGCAATGAGAGGAAAAATGAAGGATTTTGAATACAGGGCTTATTTAAAGAGCCTGTCGAAGCAGTTCCCCACGATCGCGGATGCGGCGACGGAAATCATCAATATGCAGGCGATCATGAGCCTGCCGAAAGGAACCGAGCACTTTTTGACGGACATCCATGGGGAGTGGGAGCAATTCAACCATGTGCTGCGCAACGGGTCCGGCGCCGTCAAGCGTAAGCTGGATGAGGAATTTGAAAATACGCTGAGCGCCAAGGACAAGCGCAGTCTTGCCACCCTGATCTATTATCCGGAAGAAAAGCTGGAACTGATGATGCAGGAGGAAGGGGACAGGGAGCTTTTGGAGGACTGGTATAAGATTACCATCCACCGTCTGGTGCAGATGACAAAGCGGGTATCCTCCAAATATACCCGGTCGAAGGTGCGCAAGGCGCTGCCCCGGGATTTCTCTTATGTGATTGAGGAACTGATTACCGAGAAGGAAGAGATTCAGGACAAAGAACTGTACTATAATGAGATCCTGCACACCATTATCCGGATAGGGCGGGCCCCCCAGTGCATCGTTGCGCTGTGCAACCTGATACAAAGACTGGTGGTGGATCATCTGCATATCGTGGGGGACATTTATGACAGGGGGCGGGGGCCGCACCTGATTATGGATGCCTTGAGCCAATACCATTCCGTGGATATCCAGTGGGGCAACCATGATATTGTGTGGATGGGGGCGGCCAGCGGCCAGACTGCGTGCATCGCCACGGTGATCCGCCTTTCCGCGCGATACGGGAACCTGGATGTGCTGGAAGAGGGGTATGGGATTAACCTGATTCCGTTGGCCACGTTTGCCATGAAAACGTATGGGGATGTGGACTGCAGCCTTTTTTCCATCCATTACAGCGGGGATTATGATGTCAAGGATTTAAAGCTGGACATGATGATGCACAAGGCCATCGCCATCATCCAGCTAAAGCTGGAAGGACAGCAGATTATGGCACATCCGGAATATGGGATGGAAGACCGGCTTTTGCTGGATAAGATTGATTTTGGGGCGGGGACGGTCCGGATCGGGGATAAGGTGTATCCCATGAAGGATACGGATTTTCCGACGGTGGATCCCAAGGATCCGTACCGTTTGAGCGAGGAGGAGGAACTGGTGGTGGACCGGCTGCGCCATGCGTTTGTGCACAGCGAGAAGCTGCAGCGCCATGTCCGGTTTTTATTTTCCAAGGGAAGCCTGTATAAAGTGCATAATAACAATCTGCTTTATCACGGCTGCGTACCCATGGACAGCGAAGGCAATTTTAAGCAAGTCAATGTTTACGGAAAATGTTACGGCGGCAAAGCGCTGTACGACGTGCTGGAAACTTATGCGAGAAAGGGTTTTTATTCCCAGGACAGGGAGGAGCGCAGAAGGGGCAGGGACATTGCCTGGTATATTTGGACTGGGCCCAATTCCCCGGTTTATGGCAGGGACAAAATGACGACCTTTGAACGTTATTTTGTGGAGGATAAGGAAACCCATGCGGAGGTGAAGAATGCCTATTACCGCCTGCTTGACCGGGAGGAGGTGTTAAACCGGATTTTGCGGGAGTTTGGTTTGGATGCCGAATCTTCCCACATTATTAACGGACATGTGCCTGTGGAGTTGAAAAAAGGCGAGACCCCCGTAAAGTGCAATGGGAAGCTTTTGATCATTGACGGCGGATTTTCCCGCGCTTATCAGGAAAAAACCGGAATTGCAGGGTATACGCTGGTGGAGAATTCCCACGGGATGAATCTGGTCGCCCACAAACCCTTCGAGTCCAGGGAGGCTGCCATACGGGAAGAACTGGATATGGTTTCGGATACCATTATCGTGGAGACGGCTGCCAGACGGATTCTGGTAGCGGACACGGATATCGGTGCAGAACTCAAGCAAAATATCGCCCATTTGGAAAAGCTTCTGGAAGCCTATATGGACGGTACACTGACCGAAAAAGCATAATGGCGTGGCAAGGCGGTGTGGGTGTGCGTACGCAGGGCAGGGGATATGCTTTGGCATATCCCCTGTTTGGGCATTATTGCTTATTTGCGGGTTTTGGTGCGGTTGGGGGTTTTGTCCGTAAGATCGTCGATACCGTCCCCGATATCTTCTGCGACGTCGCCCACCGCATCGCCTACGTCGTCGATGGCATTCCCGATGGCGTTTCCGGCATCATCCAGGGTGTCTTTGGCGTCCTTGCCGGTAGAATTTTGCGTGCCATTGGTGGTAGTGCCGTTACCGTTTGTAATACCGTTGTCGGCAGCAGTCCCATTGGTGGTTCCGTTGGTGACACCATTACCGGTAGTGCCGTTGGCACTTCCGTTCAGTCCCGTACCGGTTCCTGCGTTGTTTCCAAGGTCATTGCCGTTTACACTGTCGGTTCCGTTGACGGTATTGTCTTCACCCGGCATTTCGGTACCGGTAAGACCGCTTTCGCTTTCCTCCGAAAAATTGCCGCTTCCCGTCCCGGTTTCCGGGGCATTGGTGTCTTCACCGTCGAAGGCCTCTGTTCCGGCAGGGGAATTTGTGTTGCTGCCGGAACCTGCGTTTTGGTTTCCGGATGTGGCACTGTTGTTGGCCATATCGTCTTTGTTTTTGTCATTGCTCCTTCCACACCCTGCAGCCAGGGCAAACATACACACAAGAAGGAACACTGAAAAGAGTTTTTGTGGCTTTTTCATTGTTTTCACTCCTTTTTCATAATATCAGACAGCGTGACAGGCCTGCGCAATCACTGCGTAGGCTGTGGGAAAATGCGGTGGCAGCTGGCATCCGTCCCATTGTACGGCAATTATGCCGGGCAGATGCCGCAACAGTTAAGACAGATCCTTGCAAAACCGCGCACAGGGCACGGGCTTGGTTCCACAGGGTTTTGGCTAAACTGTTACACCATTCCTGCCATAGTATGCCGTTTTTGATTGCATAAAATACGTTTTTCCTGTAAAATGGATGTAAATGGAAAACAGTGATGTTATTTTTGCTGTGTTGAAATGCCTGCTAAAAAGGGCGGATGGGAGAGGACATGGAATTTAGACCCTGTATTGATATTCACAACGGAAAGGTTAAGCAGCTTGTGGGAAGCAGTGTGCAGGATCAGGGGGATCTTGCCAGCGAGAATTATGTGTCGGCGGAGGATGCGGCCTGGTTTGCCAAATGCTTTGCGGATCGGAATTTGAAAAACGGCCATGTGATTCTTCTAAATAAAAAGGACAGTCCCTATTATGAGCAGACGAGGCAGCAGGCGCTGCGGGCATTGCAGGCGTATCCCGGCGGATTGCAGATCGGGGGCGGCATTACGGCGGATAATGCGCAGGACTATTTGGACGCGGGCGCCTCCCACGTGATTGTGACTTCTTACGTATTCCAAAATGGGACTATTTCCTTTGAAAATTTGTACCGTCTGGTGGAGAAGGTGGGGCGCAATAAGCTGGTTCTGGACTTAAGCTGCCGCAAAAAAGACGGCCAATATTATATTGTGACGGACAGATGGCAAAAATATACCCACGTGGTGCTGTCTGGGGATATTTTGACCATGCTGGCTTCTTTTTGTGATGAATTTTTGATTCATGGTGTGGATGTGGAGGGAACGAAAAACGGAATTGAGGAGCCGTTGATTGATTTGCTGGGGCGCTGGCATCAGATTCCGATTACCTATGCCGGCGGTATCCGCTCTTTTTCGGATATTGATAAAATCCGGACGGCGGGGAACAACCGTATTCATGTGACGGTGGGCAGCGCGCTGGATTTGTATGGCGGAAACCTTCCCTTTGAGGAAACTGTCCGGTATGTACAGGGGGCATAGCGTTGCCGGAAGGCCGAATCTGCGTGTTGCCACTGCTAAATGTCAGGACCTGTCTAAACGGTCACGGATCCTTGTCTGGCCCGCTTGGCGGATACAAAACAGGAAACACAAAAAGCCGGTCATAAGACCGGCTTTTGTTTCCTCTTAATCACTTAGCTAGTTCTAATTCATTAAAAAAAGATACGTACTCTCTATTTAAGGAACAGGCACATAGGGTTATGATTAGATGCTATAAGATACTTTGATCTTATAATTTGGTTACGTTTACAGCCTGAGGACCTTTCTCACCCTGAACGACGTCATACTCAACGGCAGCGCCTTCTTCCAGAGATTTGAATCCCTCCATGTTCAGTCCAGAATAATGTACGAATACATCATGACCGGCTTCATCAGAGATGAATCCATAGCCCTTCTGGTTGTTAAACCATTTTACTGTACCTTTGTTCATGTAGATACCTCCAAGAAAAATAAGTTGTACTTGTTACATGACGAAAGCATATCACATTCCGAAATAAAAGTAAAGCATAAAATAAAATTTCGATGATAAATTGGTGGCAGTTCCGGAAAATCTGCCCTAGTTTTTTTGGCCCATCCGGGCAAATACCAGATCGTAACCGTCATTGCCATAGTTGAGGGAACGGTTGACGCGGCTGATCGTTGCCGTGGAAGCGCCGGTTTTTTCGGCGATGTCCAGATAGGTTTTCCCGGCCTTGAGCATGGAGGCAACCTCAAAGCGCTGGGACAGGGAGAGAAGTTCGTTTACCGTACACAGATCCTCAAAGAAAGCGTAGCATTCCTCCCTGCTTTGCAAATTTAAAACAGCCTCAAACAGATGGTCTACCGCCTCTGTTTTGATTTTTTTGTTCATAATTGATCCCTGCTCCTTTGCATTAAACCAAACATGCCCATATTTTAACATATTAAAGTTGCAAAGTAAACCCCCATTGCGCAATGTTTGCCCCGGGCCTTTGTCGGCGTGTCCACAGGCAGGGCAATGGAAAGGGGAATCCTTAGGGCGGCAGGACATGGGAGGCCATACCGGGGCAAAACGGAGGGCGCAGGGCTGCTGCAGGCTTGCGGGATACCGGACAGGAAATTCCACCAAAGCGGATGCTGTTCCTAAACGCCACAGGGCGCAAAAAACGCACGATGTTTGGACGGTTTTGCGCCCTGTGGCAGGAACATCCTCCATTTTGGGGAATTTTTCCGTCCGGTATCCAGCAGCCTGCAGCAGCCCTGCGCCCTCCGTTTTGCCCCGGTATGGCCTCCCATGTCCTGCCGCCCTAAGGATTCCCCTTTCCATTGCCCTGCCTGTGGACACGCCGACGAAGGGCCGGGGCAAACGAAATAGTATTGCCTCCCAAACTGTTTGGCCCGCCGGGCATCAGGGCTGTGCGGTAAAGAAATTCACAAGGGCGTCATAGAGGGAGGGATCCAGGCAAAATGCGCCCGGATCGCTGCCCTGTATATAGGCCATGCCGTCGGCTTCATACAGATACAGGGAGTGTAGAGTGGCATTGCCCGTTATCTGGCGGTCGAGCCGGTAACACTGTCCCAAGGTTTCTATGGGGACGGCCTCCCGGTCATAGGCGGTCTGGCCGGTTTGCGGCCTGGACGGCTGTCCGGGATG
>CARDPF010000197.1 GCA_948960675.1 uncultured Eisenbergiella sp. | reverse complement strand
TCCGCGTTTTTTGCAGGAATGAAACGGCATTTTTTAAAATTCCACCGTTTGCATGTCACCATGCGTAAGGAACCGCGTATTCTCACGGTCTGCGCAGTAAATGCACAGACCTGTCTGAACTGTTACAAATGCTACCAGTATTTATTGAAAAACAATAAAAAAATATTGACAATCAATATCAAAAGTAGTATTTTAAGGTTAGGCAAGCCGGTATGAGCAAGTAGGGCGTTAGCCCGGATTGTGAATACCGGCGGCGGTTGCGTGAGCGCGCCAGCGCGTAGCAACCGGCTTTCATGCGTAGTGGCGCGCCAACCCCGGCGCATGCCGGTTTGGTTGCTATTCACGGATTTTGTGCTTTATGGCAACATGGAAAATGAAATGGGAGGATGATTATGAAGGATAAACTGACGCTTTACACCAAGTATTTGCTGGACTTCATGTTTTATTCCGGAATCGTGGTGACGGCCACGCTGCCGTTTACCATCCGGCTTTATGGAAGGATCAATTCTTATTTTGCAAGATATTGGGTTTGGCTGGTGATCATGTTCGGTATTGCCGGTGTGCTGGCGATATTGATTATATTGGAACTGCGCAGGATGTTTGGGACGGTGCTGGAGGACAACTGCTTCATCCGGGAAAATGTGGTCAGTCTAAGGCGTATGGGAACCTACAGCTTTTTGATTGCGCTGACGACTGCCTGCCGCATTTTTTTGTATCTGACCCCGGCGGTGGTGGTGGTGATTTTGGTATTTGTGATTGCAGGATTGTTTTCCAAGGTGCTGGCACAGGTTTTTGACAGGGCGGTCAGTTACAAGCTGGAAAACGATCTGACAATATGAGGGAGGCAGCGTATGGCGATTATCATCAATCTGGACGTCATGATGGCGAAACGCAAAAAGGGGTTGACGGAATTGGCGGGGGAAGTGGATATTACGCTGGCAAATTTGTCCATCTTAAAAAATAATAAGGCCAAAGCGGTGCGGCTGTCCACGCTCAATTCGATTTGCAGGGCGCTGCATTGTCAGCCGGGGGATATTTTGCAGTATGTGGAAGAGGAAGAATGATGCCGCCTTGCGGAGAGGGAGGTTTGTTTAAGATGTGTGAGGAAAAATGGAAGGAAGCCACGGAAAATGCCGTGCAGGCACAGGATATGGGGCAGGAACCGAAAGCCGGAAGGAATGGGGCAGTCAAAGAAGGGGTACGGCAGGGAAGTACGCCCCGGATTGCGTTTCCCGTTTTTGGCGCGGCAAGCGCAGCGTACGCCCTGTTTTATACGTTTTGCCTGTACAAAAACGCGTCGGGGATCACCTACCCTTTTTTCGTCGCAGGAACCTTGTGCTATTTATTCTTTTGTATGGAAAAGTGCAGGGTTCCATCCGGCGACAGTGCAGATACCGCATCCGGGACTTTGGAAGGACAGGGGCTTAAAGCAGGGAACTTGTGGAAAGACATGCCGCAAAAGGCGGTGGTTGCTTTTTATGCGGGAAGCCTCCTTTTGCTTGGGGTGTCCGTATGCCTGACCGATGACTGGAAAATCATCGGGATGACGAAGACGGGGATTTTTTTACTGACGGTTTTGCTGGCCCTAAAGTGCTTTTACCGGACAGAAGGGTGGGGGTTTGGCAGACATTGGAGCGCCATTTGCAGAAGCCTGTTGGAAATGCTCCATTATCTGGATACGCCTTTTGCGGATGCGGCCGCTTACTTTAAAGGAAGGGGCGGACTGGCCAAAAACCTGAAAATCGGGTATGTCCTGCTGGGAGGTGTGACCGCTGTCCCCCTGCTGGTTGTGGTTTTGGCGCTTTTATTGAGCGCGGACGCCGTGTTTTTGGATCTGTTTGATAAGATGCTGGGGGATTTGCATCCGGAATCGGCGGTTTTGATGGGGCTGATGACCGTGGCGGCTTATATTTTTACGTACAGCTTTGTCAGGGGACTGACAACGTACCGGATGCCGGAGCGGCCGGCGAAGGAAAAGAGGGGGGAGCCTGTTGTGGCGATCACCTTTACGCTATTGCTGGCGGCCATATACATGGTTTTTTGCGGGATTCAGGTGCTGTATCTTTTCCTGGGGAACAGGAGGCTTCCGGAGGGCCTGACTTGGGCCTCTTATGCACGGCAGGGTTTTTTCCAGCTGCTGTTTGTCTGTCTGATCAATCTGGCGCTGGTGTTGGTATGTCTGGCGGTATTTCGGGAAAGCCGGATTTTGAAAGCCCTGCTGACGGCAATTTCCCTCCTGACCTATATTTTGATTGCTTCCAGCGCATACCGGATGACATTGTACATCATGCATTACCATATGACGTTTTTGCGGCTGTTTGTGTTGTGGGCGCTGGCGGTGATTGCGGTTTTGTTTGCCGGGGTGATCATTTCCATATACCGGGAAAAATTTCCGCTGTTTTTGTTTGGCACGGCGGTGGTGACGGTCTGCTATCTTTGTTTTGCGTTTGCAAAACCCGATTACCAGGTTGCCAGATATGACCTTGCCCATCTGGGGGAGACGGGAACGGATGCGCAGGGGGATGGCAGGAGAGGGGGATTTGACGATTACTGGTATTTGACCGCCCTGTCTGCGGATGCAGCGCCTTTGCTTGCGCAGGAGGATGTCAGGGAGCGGTTGGAAAACCAGGGGGCGCTGCAGTACTATTACGATAAGGTCTGGGATCGGACAAAGGATATGGGACTGCGTGATTTTAATGTTTCCCGGTGGCTGGCCCAAAGAAGTCTGGAGGGATGGTATGGGGAACAATAGGAAAATTTAGTTTGTAGGCGGGAAGGTTTTATGGTAAACTGGTGGGAGGAAGGCGATGTAATTTATAAAAATTGGGGTGATTTGGATTGGATAGCAGGAAAAAATTAAAGGAAAAATGGTATGAGGCGGTACAGGCGGTTCTGCCGATCATGGCGATTGTACTGGCGCTGTGTTTCTCGGTCGCGCCGATCTCCCCGAGCATACTGCTGTGCTTTTTGATGGGGGCGGTGTTGATTTTGCTGGGCATGATGTTTTTTACGCTGGGGGCGGAGATGGCCATGAGCCCCATGGGGGAGCGGGTCGGGTCGTGCCTGACGAAGAGCCGGAATCTGGTTGTTTTAATCTTTCTTGCCTTTTTGCTGGGATTTATCGTGACGATTTCGGAGCCGGATTTGCAGGTGCTTGCGCAGCAGGTACCTGCGGTTCCGAATCTGGTTTTAATTTTATCGGTGGCCTGCGGGGTGGGGGCGTTTTTGGTATTTGCCCTTTTGCGCATGCTGCTTTCGATACCGCTGCCGCCTCTTCTTTTGGGGTTTTATGCGGTGGTGTTTGTGCTGGCGTTTTTTGTGCCGGACGATTTTTTGAGTATTGCCTTTGATTCCGGCGGCGTTACCACGGGGCCGATGACGGTTCCCTTTATCATGGCGCTGGGCGTGGGTGTTTCCGCAATCCGCAGCGACCGGCATGCGGCGGACGACAGCTTTGGCCTGGTGGCGCTTTGTTCCGTTGGGCCGATTTTGGCGGTGATGATACTGGGCATGATTTTCAGTCCAAAAGAGGGCGCCTATACGGCGGTGCTGATTCCGGAGGTGGATAGTTCCACACAGCTTTTTCGGCTTTTTGCGGTGGAACTTCCCACTTACATGAAAGAAATCTCCCTCTCCCTTCTGCCGATTTTTTTGTTTTTTATGGTATTTCAGCTGTTGGTGATAAAGCTGTCCAAAAGGACGTTGATTAAGATTTTGGTAGGGCTGGTTTATACATATGTGGGTCTGGTATTGTTTTTGACGGGAGCCAACGTGGGATTTATGCCGGCGGGCAATTATTTGGGACAGGTGCTGGCCAAAAGCAGCCATCCGGCGGTGCTCATTCCGGTCGCCATGCTGATGGGGTACTATATCGTCAAGGCGGAGCCTGCGGTTTATGTGCTCAACCGGCAGGTGGAGGAGATCACGGACGGGGCGATTTCGGCCAAAGCGATGGGAACCGGGCTTTCGGTGGGCGTTTCGGTTTCTTTGGGGCTTGCCATGGTCAGGGTACTCACCGGCATTTCGATTCTCTGGTTTTTGATTCCGGGTTATGCGGTGGCGCTTGGCATATCCTTTTTTGTGCCAAGGATTTATACGGCGATCGCCTTCGACTCCGGCGGGGTGGCTTCCGGGCCGATGACTGCGGCCTTTCTTTTGCCGCTGGCCCAGGGGGCCTGTGTGGCGTTGGGCGGTAATATTGTGACGGATGCTTTCGGGGTGGTGGCGATGGTGGCGATGACCCCGCTGATCACGATTCAGGTGATGGGATTGGCCTCCAAGCTTGCCGGGAGCCGCAGGAAGAAGGCGGTGGAAAGGGTTACTGTGGAAACCGCCTTTGACATGCTGGAAGAGGATGCGATTATTGAACTGTAAAGGCAGGGGTGCTTATGAGTGAATTGTATATGATGGCGACGATCAGCGACAGAAACCAGAGCCGCAGATTTCTCGCTTTTTATAAGGATTACGGGGTTACGGTCACGCTCCTGACGCTGGGCCGGGGGACTGCGGCTTCCGAGGTGTTGGATTCCTTTGGGCTGGAGGCGGCCGAGAAGGCGGTATTGTTTGCCTTTGTGACCGACGCAGAGTGGAAAAAAGTCAAAAGCGGCCTGCAGAAGCAGATGAAGATTGATATTCCCGGAAGCGGGATCGCGTTTATCATACCGTTGAGCAGTATCGGAGGGAAGAAGCAGCTGCAGTTTCTCACGGAGGGGCGTGCATTTGAAAAAGGGGAGGAGAGCACTTTGAAGGATACCGATTATGAACTTCTTGTGGTGATTGCCAACCAGGGCTATGTGGAGCCGATCATGGATGCGGCCAGAAAGGCCCAGGCCCCGGGCGGAACGGTGATCCATGCCAAGGGGACGGGGGCGGAGAAGGCCGAAAAATTCATGGGGGTTTCCCTGGCCACGGAAAAGGAAATGATTTTCATGGTGACGAAACGAAAGGGAAAAAATGCGATTATGAAGGCGATTATGGATAACGCAGGATTAAACAGCAAGGCCAAGGCGATTGTCTTTTCCCTGCCGGTTACGGAGACGGCAGGAATGCGCCTGATCGAGGAGGATGAGGAAGCATGAGAAAAGGCGGATGGATTGCGGCCCTTTTAGGGGCAGCGCTGACGCTTGCACTGGCGGGCTGCGCGCAGCAGGCAGCGGGTGTGCCTGACGGGACGTATGCTGCGCAGGAAGAGGCTGCTTTGGAAACACAGCCCGAAAGCACTGCGTCCAAAACCGCCGCAGATACGGTTACAAAAAAGGATGCCGGACAAGATGTGGGGGGGATTGTGCTGACGGATCAGGCCGGATGTGAGGTGCGCCTGGACGGTCCCGCCCAAAAAATCGTGAGTTGTTATTACATCACTACCTATGCCTGTGTGGCGCTGGGGCTGTCGGACCGGCTGGCAGGGATTGAGAGCAAGGCGCAGAAGCGCCCGATTTATCAGCTGGCGGCTCCTGCACTTTTGCAGCTGCCGGATGTGGGGACTTTGAAAGAGTTCAATGTGGAGGCTGCCGCCGCGCTGGATCCTGATTTGGTGATTTTGCCAAAGCGGCTACAGGACTATGCAGAGACCCTCAAGCAGCTGGACATTCCGGTACTGGTGGTATATCCGGAGAACCAGAAACTGCTGGAAGAGATGCTTGGGCTCATCGGTAAGGCATGCGGCGCAGAGGAGCGGGCGGACAGTCTTTTGCAGTATTACCGGGAGACGGAGCAGGAATTGGCGGCTTATACGCAGACGGGAACGGATGTGAATGTGTATATGGCGGGCGGCGCCTCCTATTTGAATGTGGCGCCGGACGGGATGTATCAGGCCGATTTGATCCGGAGGGCGGGAGGAAACAACGCAGCGTCCGGACTGGAAGGGGATTACTGGACGGAGGTTTCCTATGAAGATATGCTGTCGATGAACCCGGATGTGATTGTCGTTCCTTCCGGCGCATCCTATAGTGTAGGGGATCTCATGGGCGATGCGCAGCTGCAGGAGGTGGCAGCAGTGAAGGAAGGGGCGGTTTATCAGATGCCAAAAGGCCTGGAAGAATGGGACGACCCGGTGCCCTCGGGAATTTTGG
>CARDPF010000196.1 GCA_948960675.1 uncultured Eisenbergiella sp. | reverse complement strand
CGGCAATTATAAGGCGGAGATTTTGTTGTCTGCCCAAAAAAAGGTGCAGGAAAGGCTCAGAACCGCGCAGGTGTGGGTGGAAATACAGACGGGGGATGATATGGCCCCCGGTCTGTATGAGGGAAGCATTCAGGTCTGGGAGTACCGGTTATTTGAAGATGAACGGCTGGTGGAAAGCCTGCCCTTTTCTTTGCGGGTGCTGCCGGTGCGGCTGCCTGTGGGCAGTGATTTTTACCTGGATTTGTGGCAGCACCACACCAGCCTTGCCAGGACTTACGAGACGCCGCTTTGGGGCGAAATGCATTTTGAACTGATGGGACGTTACCTGGACACTTTGGTAGGGCTTGGGCAAAAGGCGGCTACGGTGATTGTCTCGGAAGCGCCCTGGTCGGGGCAGTGGTCGGCGTGGTACCGCACCAACCCCTCCGATGTTTTTGAGTACAGTATGATCCGGGTGACGAAAAAGCGGGAAGGCGGCTTTTGCTATGATTTTTCCGTGATGAATCGTTACATCCGCCTTTGTCTGGAAAAAGGGGTGGACAGGGAAATTGAAATTTTCGGGCTTTTCGGCATTTGGACGCTGCCGGACGCCGGGCTTGGCGGTGTGCTGGAGGATGGGGGGCAGGCGGTGCGGGTTCGCTATTATGACGAGGAAAGCGGCCGCATGTGCTATATCCGCAAACGAAAACAGCTGGAAGACTATATCCGCGCCATCGACAGGGAATTGACCCAAAGGGGATGGGCGCACCTGGCGCAGGCAGCCTGCGACGAGCCGGCGGACCGGGAAGCGTTTCGGCGGGAACTGGGATGGCTCAAAACGCTCATGCCCCATATCCGGTTCAAGGTTACGGTCTGTGGCAGCGGCATTTTGGGGGAGGATTATGCGGAAATTTCGGATTGCGTGGTGAACCTTCCGCTGCTTTTACAAAACCGGGATTTGACAACTAAACTGCGGGGAAAATACCGGCTGCATTATTATACCGCCATAGAGCCGCCCCATCCCAATACGTTTCTTTGCTGCCATCCGGCGGAAATCCGTTTCCTTCCCTGGCTTTCCATCCTGCTTGGCACGGACGGTTTTTTGCGCTGGGCGGCATGGCTGTGGCCGGACCGGCCCTTTGACTGGGACAGCTATCATTTCCAGAAATTCAAGGCGGGCGGGATGCAGCTTGTCTATCCGGGAAAGGATGCAAAGCCCCTCTATAGCCTGCGCTATAAGCAGCTGCAGCGGGGGATACGGGATTACACAATTTTGAAGGAATATGAAAAACGCACCGGGCAGGACATTGTCCCGATTGTCCAAAGGGTTTTGAAGACAGACCTGCAGCAGCTTGCAGGTTGTAGGCAGGCGGAGGAATTTTTGTTTTTGGAACAGGGACGTTTTGACGAAATTACGGACACACTGTTGGGGGAATTGGCGGAGGAAGGAGAAAGTCAATGGCGATAGAGAACGTGTTACTGATTATGGCGGACCAGCTGCGCAAGGATACCCTGGGCTGCTATGGCAACGATTGCATCCACACGCCCCACTTGGATGCCCTGGCGGCGGACGGGGTGCGTTATGAGCGCTGCTATACCGCCAATCCCCTTTGTATGCCCAGCCGCCATTCCCTCATTTCCGGTATGCTTCCCCACAACCATGGCGTTTTTACCAACGGGGTACTGGCAAGGGATGGGGGGAGGACGCTGCCGCACTGGCTTTTGCAAAGGGGCTGGCAGACGGCGAGCATCGGAAAGATGCATCTGGAGCCGACGCTGGACAAGGAAGGGAAAAAAAGCCGGGAGGCAAAGGTGCATTGGCGCAATGACCCTTCCCATGAGGTGGCGTCCGGTTACTGGGGGTATGGGCATATCCGTTCTACCGTCGGGCATTCCGTGGTCACGGGGGGCTACCGGGAATGGTTCTTGCAAAACGGGGGCGACGATGCCATGTTTGGGGTAAAATACACGGGGGCGCATACCGGCGGGATGCAAATACCGGCCCGTCTCCACTGTACTTCCTATATCGCGGAAAAGGCGGAGGAATTTTTGCACAGTGCCAGGGATAAAGGGCGGCCGTTTTTTTTGACGGTCAGTTTTCCGGATCCGCATTTTCCCTTCACGCCGCCTGCAGAATTGGTGGGGGAGAGAAGGGTAAAGCCGCCGGTGGGGGACGCTGCAGATTTGGCCGGCCGCCCTGCCCGTTACCGGCAGTTTTATGAGGGACGCTGGTCGCCGGGGGGAGCGGAAAGGCTGGAGGCCGCTAAGGATACGCCACAGATTCTGGTTGGGGAGCGGATTGCCAGAACCTATGAGATGGTAGAGTGGATGGACCGGGCCGTGGGCAGGGTGGTCAGGGCCCTTATGGAGGAAGGGCTGTATGAGAAGACGGCCATTTTTTTCCTCTCCGATCACGGGGAACTTTTGGGGGATCACGGTTTATGGTTCAAGGGCCCGTTTTTTTATGAGGGATTGCTCAATGTCCCCCTATTGTGCGTCGATCACAGGCGGCATGGGGAGACGGACGGGCGCCTGGTTTCCCTTGTGGATCTGGCGCCTGCCATATGTGGGCTGTTGGGGATAGAGTCCATGCCCTGGGCGGACGGGACGGATTTTTTGGATGAAAAAAATGTGCGGCGGCACTGTCTGGTGGAATACCGGAACGGATACCGCAGACAGGGGCGGGATTTTGCGGCCTGCGTGCTTGTGACAAAGGGGGATAAGCTGGTGCGCTACGATGACGGAAGCTGTGAGTTTACGGATTTGGAAGCGGATCCCAAGGAGAAAAAGAACCGGGCCTTGGATCCTTCGTATCAGGAAAGGATTAGGGAGCGGGAAGGGGAATTGTTGACGGAGCTTTTGCGGATGCAGGGCAACCGCTATGAGCAGATTTGTCCGAATTGACGCCGGGGGATGCGCACGATTTTGCAAAGGAAAATGTTGTGTTTCACGCAACGAAAAATCGGCGCAGTGAACGCCAAAAACAAAAATTTTTGTCGTTCACTGTAATAGGGGGAACAGAGATGGAGCAAAAAAATATTTTGTGGATTTTGTGCGACCAGTTCCGGTTTGACGCCTTGGGGGTTTTGGGGCATCCTGTGGTGGAAACGCCGAACCTGGATCAGCTTGCGGGGGAGGGCGTGCTGTTTCGGCACGCCTATTCGCCCTGCCCCAGCTGCATTCCGGCTAGGGCCTGTCTGTTCACCGGGCTTTTGCCGGAGCAGACCGGGTTTTACGGCTACGAGGACGGGCATGCGTGGAATTTTGACGGAATGCTGCCCGCCGTGCTGGCGCGGGGCGGGTATCAGACCCATTGTGTGGGAAAAACCCATTTTTACCCACAGAATAAGCATTGCGGCTTTGAGGGGATTGATTCCTACGAATGCTGGCAGCGGCTGACGGACTGGTATGTGGACGATTATGAGGAATGGGTGCGCGAAAAATCGGGCGGCAGGCTGGACGAGAGGATGGCCGGGCTGGACGACAACGGCTGGAATGCAGCGCCCAGCGCCCTGCCGGAGGAACTGCATAACAATACCTGGGTAGTGACGAAGGGATTGGAGTTTCTGCGCAGGCGGGACCGGACGAGGCCCTATTTTCTGACGCTTTCCTTCCACCGCCCCCATCCCCCCATTGATCCGCCACAGCGGTATTGGGATCTGTACCGGGAAAAGCAATGTGACGCCCCCCATGTGGGGGAATGGGCAAAACGCCATGATAAACCGGTAGGGAGCCTGCAGGCCTGGGAGGGAAGGCTGCCAAAGGACCAGCTTGCGCGGATGCGGCTGGGGTATTATGCCCAGATCGGACATATTGACAGCCAGATCGGGCGGCTTTTGCGGACGCAAAAATGCCGCCGGGATCTGCCGGATGTGATTGTTTTTACCTCGGACCACGGGGAAATGCTGGGGGACCACCATCTGTTCCGCAAAACCTACGCTTATCAGGGCAGCGCGGCGGTGCCCCTCCTTTTGTGGGAAAAAGGGAAAGAAAGGGGAATACAGGTGGACGAGCCGGTGACATTGTGCGACCTGTACCCCACTACGCTGCACTATGCCGGATTGGAGGCGGCCAAAGACCGGCGCGGCCTGTCCCTTGCCAAAACGGGATGGGAGGCAAGGCTTGCCGGACGGGAGTGGATACAGGGGGAGCATGCCGCCTGTTATGCAAAGGAAGAGGCGATGCAGTTTTTAACCGACGGAAAGGAAAAGTATATTTGGTTTACCGCCACGGGGGAAGAACAGCTTTTTGATCTGCGGACAGACCCTTATGAGTGCTGTGACCTCTCGCGCAGAAAGGAGGCGCAGGAAAGGCTGGCCGTGTGGAGGGAACGCCTGCGGCGCAGCCTTTGCGGAAGGGACGGGGGGCTTGCGGACGAAAACGGACTGCGGCCAGGGTGTCTGCCTGCTGTACGGGGCGAACCGTAGGCAGCGGAGAAGGTATATCACCCTGCCGATGCTGCTTCCCATGATTACGATTATGACGCTTTTGGGCGTGGGTAAACGGATGGTTTTTCTGGCTTCCCAAATTCGGCCTTGTGGATGTGGACCGGGAACACGGCTTTGTGTGTACGACCAAGCCCAGCGTGGGAGACTGGCGGAATGGTTACAAAAAAACGGACTAATTAGTCCGTTTTTTTGTATATGTGGGTTAGTGGGCGGCTTTTTTTGCAAATTCGGTGTTTACCAGTTCTTCATAGGGAACCCGTTTGGCAAGTTCGCCGCCTTCCTCCAAAATATCCTGTAGCAGTGTAAAGGCATCTTCCGTGAAAACCAGGTCTTTTTTCCAGGTGTCCTGCTCATAGTAGCGGCTAACGATAGCTGTCAGGGTCGCTGCGTCGGTTTCCGCAAACTGCGGCTGGATGACGGCGGCAATTTCCTCGGGCGTGTGGCCTGCCACATAATCCATCCCTTTTTGCAGGGCGTTGGTGAAGGACTGGATGATTTCGGGATGGGCTTCCATATAACTTTTCTTGGCGGAAAAAGCCGTGTAAGGGACGTAACCGGAGGCTTCGCCCAAAGAGGCGACCACGTAGCCGTCCCCCTTTTGTTCCAGCGCGGTGGCGTGGGGCTCAAATTCAACCGTAAAATCCCCCTGCCCCCCGGAAAAAGCAGCTGCGGTGGAACCGAAATCAATGCTCTGGTCAATGGAAAGATCAGATTTGGGGTCGATACCGTTTTGCTTTAAGATATATTCAAAGACTAACTCCGGCATACCGCCCGCCCGGCCGCCAAGCACATTTTTGCCCTTTAACATATTCCAATCGAAATTGTCGACGGGCTCCCTGGATACCAGGAAATTGCCCGCCCGCTGTGTCAGCTGGGCAAAATTGACCACATAATCGTTGGTTTCCCCCAGATAGGTATAAATGGTGGATTCCGAACCCATAAAACCGATGTCGGCCTCGTCGGAGAGGACGGCGGTCATGGTTTTATCCGCGCCAAAGCCGGTTACAAGTTCCACGTCGATGCCTTCTTTTGCAAAATAACCTTCCTCGATTGCCACGTACATGGGCGCATAAAAAATGGAATGAGCCACTTCGTTGAGCCGTACTTTGACAGATGCGCTGCCAGGGGCGTCCCCGGCTTCTTTTGTAGCCCCGGGTTTTGCGCAGGCGGCAAGCCCTGCGGCTAAAACGGCGGCCATCAGGGAAAACAGCAGGAATTTCTTTTTCATAATAATCTCCGGTTGCAAACAAAGTTGGTTTATTATATGCGTTGCAGCCAAAAAAGTGCCGCCCTGCAAAGAAAGGGGCGGGATGTTTGCCCCTCTATTGCCTACATTTCCGCCAGCTGGCAGTCATGCTTTTTAAAGAAATAATCCTTCACATTCCGGGAATGGGACACCCCACTCCACATTAATTCCGTGGCGGAGCTTCTTTTGTTTCCTCCTTCCAGACTCCGTGCCATTGGCCCGGAGCAACAAAAAACCGCCAACGTCAGCCAGCGGTTTCATCGTTACTATATTTTATTCCTACGGGCAACGAGTCAAGTGGATGCTATTCTTCATTTGCCTTTGCCCGGAAATGTGCTCTCACATCCGGGGACGAAAGCCATCCCTTTTCCTCTCCAGATTTTTTCCCTTTTGCAAGCTCGCCC
>CARDPF010000195.1 GCA_948960675.1 uncultured Eisenbergiella sp. | reverse complement strand
TACGCATGGTGGCATGCAAACGGTGGAATTTTAAAAAATGCCGTTTCATTCCTGCCAAAAAACGCGGATTGTTTGAGCGCAGCGAGTTTTACGCGTTTTTCGGCAGTTTGGAATGGAACGGCGTTTTGGTGAAATTCCCCGTTTTGCATGTATGCATGCGTAAGAAACCGTCCGCCCTGCAGGGGTGTCCGGCCTGCAAAAGGATCCGCCTTCCCCGCCCGTCGGCACGTTTTCCAAAGTCCGTGGCTTAACTAAGTGACATTGCCCGTGAATCGTAACCGCTATTATTACGAAATAAGTTCATTTTATACTGTTCTATTTGGCAAATATATGGTAAAATTTTTAAGATATAAGCGATCCGTTCCATTGTGGGTCAATAGGAAAGGGCGGATGCCGTAACAGGTCAGACTTGTCTGAACTGTTACCAAAATTAAAATTTTCACTCGCGGGATTTGTGTCTGCGCGCTGCAAAGCCATACATGGCTTGTCACAAACTCGTAAGCCATGTATGGCTTTTACGCAACAAAGCAGCGTAGAAATGAGGTAAAAGATGGGATTTACAGAAAGAAAAAGATGGGCATTTTTGGGCCTGCCATTTACGTTTACCGTGTATAACATCAAGGAGGATCTGATCACGGTGGAGGAAGGGTTTTTCAGCCGCAGGGAGAATGACTGTTATATGTACAAGGTGCAGGATGTGGAGTTGATCCGTTCGTTTGGGGAACGCATTTTCGGCCTTGGAACCGTTAAATGCTACACCGGCGATACGACGGACAAGGAACTTTACATTACACATGTCAGAAACTCCAAGGCGATCAAAGATTTTATTTTGGAGGCATCCGAGGAGGCAAGGAAGAAGAGGCGTACCATGAACATGCTGGACATCGGCGCAGGGGATATGGATGATGGGGGGGAGGACTTTTGACGCAGGATCAGTCCTTCCTTTTACCCATCACCACTTTTTCAAATACGAGTCCGAGCAAAAACCAGGCAGGCGCGTAGTCCAGCCGGATGACCGAGCGGATGTTCCAGCCGGAGCAGCGGTAATTCCAGGGACATTTGCCCTTCTTTTGCAAAAAGCGTCCGCTCAGGTATTCCATGGAAAAAATGCAGGACATATAGAACAGTCCGCGCACAATCCAGTGGAAACCCTGGAGCAGGATGCACAACGGGCGCAGCAGGCATGCAGCACCGTAAATGGGAAACATAAAAATGGAGGTATGACCGGTGGGGGAAGGATCCCTGCGCCTAAATGCGTCAAAGGATGTCACCAGTATTTCCATACACCATCCGATGACGCCACATTTGATAAAATCATTCCAAAGTTTTTTCATATTGCCAGTATGAACTAAAAAGGAAATTTTTATACGTGGCTGCGTGCCAAAAACGGTGTGCGCCTAAAATGAGGGAGGAAGAACCGCATGGATTTGACAGGGCTGCGGGAGCAGATTGACGGAATTGACAGCCAGATTGTGAAATTGTACGAAGAGAGGATGGAATTGTGCGGTCAGGTGGCGCAATACAAGATCGAAAACGGGAAAAATGTATTTGATAAGGCCAGGGAGGAGGAGAAGCTTGCAAAGCTGCGGCAGATGGCGCATAATGAATTTAACAGCCGTGGTATTACGGAATTGTTTGAACAGATTATGTCCATGAGCCGTAAGCTGCAGTATCAGCTGCTTGCCCGGCAGGACCGGACGGGGCGGCTTCCCTTTATGGCGGTGGATTCGCTGGGGGAGGAAAAGGCCCGTGTGGTGTTTCAGGGAGCGCAGGGCGCGTATTCCCAGGCCGCGATGGTGCGCTATTTTGGCGATCAGGTTGACAGTATGCACGTGGATTCGTTTCGGGATGCCATGCGTGCCATTGAGGAGGGGAGCGCGGATTTTGCCGTGCTGCCCATTGAAAATTCCACGGCAGGGATTGTCAATGAGATTTATGATCTTTTGGTGGAATATGAAAATTATATTGTGGGGGAGCAGATCATACCGGTCGAGCACTGCCTGCTGGGTGTGCCGGGGACGAAGCTTTCTGATATCCGGACGGTTTATTCCCATCCCCAGTCCTTGATGCAGAGTTCCCGGTATTTGGAAAGCCATAACTGGCAGCAGATATCCATGCCGAACAATGCGTTTGCGGCCCGTAAGGTGTCCGAAGAAGCCAGACGGGATCAGGCCGCAATTGCCGGCGAGTATGCGGGAACGGTGTATGGGCTGGAGGTGCTGGAAAAGCCGATAAATAACGTATCATCCAATTCTACACGGTTTATCATTGTTACGAACCAGAAAATCTTTAAAAAGGACGCCAAAAAGATCAGTCTGTGTTTTGAAGTGGCGCATGAGAGCGGTTCCCTCTACCATATGCTGTCCCATTTTATCTATAACCGTTTAAACATGACAAAAATAGAGAGCCGCCCGATAGAGGGCCGCGCCTGGGAATACCGCTTTTTCGTGGATTTTGAAGGAAACCTTGCCGACGGCGCCGTAAAAAACGCCCTCCGCGGCCTCCGCGAAGAAGCCCTCCACCTAAAGATACTCGGCAACTACTAAGCAATATTTCGCGCGAAATATTGCGCTACTTTACGATTTGCGGAGCAAATTGTGAAGGTACTGACGTTATCGCGCGAAAAGTGCGATAAAGAAGGGTAGTGTGAAAAATCCATATACGTAAAGATTTTTCACACGCAAATTTGTGCTTGCGCCCAAATTCGCAGGCTGAGCAGGAATGGGGGATTAGAAGGATGAAAACGGATGCATTGATCGTATATAGAAATTTTGAGGATGGGGGCCTGCTTTCGGACATGGTATGGCTGTCGGAGCACTTTTATGATGCCTCAAAGAGCAGGGAGGAACTGGCAGGGCGTTTGTACGACTGTATGTACCGGCTTTTGGAGATGGCCGGGACTTATGGCTTTTACGGCAATCTGTGGCACTGCTACCTGACGAACCTTCTGGTGAACAATGAAAACAGCTACAGCCGTGCCTGTGAAATCAGGGGGGAAGTGGGAGGAAGTATAAACCGTGCAGTTTTGCACGATATCGCGATTTTCCGGGAGCTATACGATTATGATTTTGGGGATGCCGCCCGGAGGCTGGGGGTGGCGGATTTTGGCCTGGTGCTGCGGTATGAGACGAACCTGCAGGAGAGCAAGGTATATAACTCCCGGATCAAGGAGCGGATTTGTACGCTTGCGCAGCAGTTTTGTCAAGATAAGACGCCGGAAGAGATGAAGGGCCGCCTGACCCTTTTTTACAGGGAATACGGTGTGGGTAAGTTTGGTCTGCACAAAGCCTTTCGGGTGGTTCGAAGCGGGGAACAGGTGCGGATTGAGCCGGTTTTAAACATCGCCCATGTAAAGCTTAACGATTTGGTAGGGTACGAACTGCAAAAGCAGAAGCTGACCGAAAACACGGATGCCTTTGTGGAGGGGAGACGGGCGAACAACTGTCTGCTTTTCGGTGATGCGGGCACGGGCAAATCCTCCTGCATCAAGGCGATAGCCAATGAATATTACGATAAAGGGCTGCGTATCATTGAAGTGTACAAGCACCAGTTTCAGGATTTGCATGAGGTGATTGCGCAAATTAAAAACCGCAACTACCGTTTCATTATTTACATGGATGATTTGAGCTTTGAAGAGTTTGAGATTGAATATAAATACCTGAAAGCAGTGATTGAGGGCGGACTGGAAAAGAAACCGCAGAATGTGCTGATTTATGCGACTTCGAACAGAAGGCATCTGATCCGGGAAAGCTTTAAGGACAAACAGGAGCGGGACGAGGAACTGCATGTAAACGATACGGTGCAGGAAAAGCTGTCGCTGGTCTACCGGTTTGGCGTGACTATTTATTTTGGTTCCCCGGACAAGAAGCAGTTTCAGGAGATTTTGCGGGTATTGGCAGAACGTGTGGGTATCGACATGCCGCAGGAAGAACTTTTTTTGCAGGCAAACCGCTGGGAATTATCCCACGGAGGACTGTCGGGGCGCACGGCACAGCAGTTTGTGGATTATCTGCTTGGCACGAAAAAATAATTGTTACTATTCACGGCCTGGGGGCCGCTCATAGTAACGATTCGGGGCGGTATTTCGAATTTTGCTACGCAAAAACCGCCCCTCACCCTTGCATCATATTCTCACGCCCGTGAATAGTAACAAATAATTGTCCGGGCTTTTCCGGACGGTAATAAGACAAAAGGGGGGGAGGGCATGAAAACATTTGCAGCCATTGACTTAGGCTCTTATGAGCAGGCCATGAAAATTTTTACCGTGTCGAAGGCCAAGGGGATTCAGGAGGTGGATTGTATCAGGAACCGTCTGGACCTGGGAAGCGATACGTATGCGACCGGGAAGGTGAGTCATGAAAAGCTGGATGAGCTTTGTCTGGTTTTGCGGGAATTTGTCTCCATTATGTCCAGCTATAAGGTGGACGAGTATAAGGCATACGGTACCAGCGCCATCCGTGAGATTAAGAATACCGCGATGGTACTGGACCAGATTACCCAGCGCACCGGCGTGAAGATCGAAGTGCTGAGTAATTCCGAGCAGCGTTTCCTGGACTACAAATCCATTGCCCTGCGGGGGGAGCGTTTTGAAAAGATTATCGAAAAGGGGACGGTGGTTTTGGATATCGGCGGCGGCAGTATCCAGATTTCCCTGTTTGATAAGGATAAGCTTTCCTCCACGCAGAATCTGCGGCTGGGCGTTTTGCGCCTGCAGGAGAAGCTCCACCACCTGAATGTGCGGCCTTCCCGGTATGGGGAGTTGTTGGAGGAAATCCTGTCCGCGCAGCTTTCCGTATTTAAAAAGATGTACTTAAAAGACCGGAACATAGAAAACGTCATTGTGGTGGACGACTACATTTCGGATATCATCCAGAAAAAACTGGCGCAGGGACAGGATGCCGGCTATGTGGACAGGGCTTCTTTTGTGACCTATCTGGATTATCTGTATGACCATACGGATGAGGAGATTGCCCAGCGTTTTGAACTGCCGGAGGAAAAAGTGCAGCTTTTGCGGATTTCATCGGCGATTGTCAGGCAGGTTACGCTGCTTGTGGAAGCGAAGCTGATCTGGGCGCCGGGGGTGACGCTGTGCGACGGTATGGCTTATGAATATGCCCAAAAGCACCGGATGCTGACGCAGGTACATGATTTTGAACAGGATATCGTCACCTGCGCACAGGGAATCAGCAAGCGGTACATGGGAAGCAAACGCCGGGGGGAGACCCTGGAGCAGATTGCGCTGACCATTTTTGACAGTATGAAAAAGATACACGGGCTTGGCAGGCGGGAACGGCTGCTTTTGCGGATTGCGGCGCTTTTGCATGACTGCGGCAAATATATCAGCATGTTAAACCTCGGGGAGTGTTCCTATGCGATAATCATGTCCACGGAAATTATCGGCCTGTCCCATAGGGAGCGGGAGATTGTGGCGAATGTGGTCAAATATAACCATTTGGAGTTTGATTATGCCATTGAGAGCAGCGAGGGAGGTTCCATTGATACGGACGAATACCTTACCATTGCAAAGCTGACGGCCATTCTGCGCATCTCCAATGCGTTGGACCGCAGCCATAAACAAAAGTGCCGGGACATCCGGGTGGCGCAGAAGGACGGCGAATTGGTGCTTACCGTCAATACGCCGGAGGATATCACGCTGGAGAAGGGGCTGTTTGACAAGCGGGCAGATTTTTTCAAGGAAGTATACAGTATCCGTCCGGTAATCCGGCAGAAAAAGGGGATATAAGTTCAAAGGCGCCGCCTGCGCGGCAGAATGAGAGGAAATATGGCGGAAAAAAAGGATTTCCAAAATGCCAAGCTTTATACGAACCGGGAAAAAAGCTGGCTGCTGTTTAATAAAAGGGTGCTGAGCGAGGCGCGGGACGCGCACCTGCCCTTGTTTGAAAGGTTGAAATTTTTAAGCATTACGGCCTCGAATTTGGATGAATTTTTTATGGTGCGCATCGGTTCCCTGGTGGACATGGTGCATGCCAAATATGCCGGAAGGGACATTGCCGGCCTGACGCCGAAAGAGCAGCTTTTGCAGCTGGGAACGGATACCCATGAGTTTATGGCGCTGCA
>CARDPF010000194.1 GCA_948960675.1 uncultured Eisenbergiella sp. | reverse complement strand
GCTGTTGTGTGACTGGAGTTCAGACGTGTGCTCTTCCGATCTTTGTAAAAAAACCTGCTCCACTTTCGCCACCGCACGTTCTACGTAATTCTCCTCCCGGTTATACAGGGTGGTCAGGTATACATAGTAGCAATATACCGCCGGTTCCGCCTCCTCAATGTATCCGGCAGCCTGCCCCAAAATCCGGCGCGCTTCCTCCGTCTTGTCCTGTGTGAGGAAAAGCTGGGCGGCAAAAAGCTGCGGAACCAGATCCTTTGGGGAAAGCTTTTGCAGCTGGCCGATGCATTCCTTCGCCCCGCTCCTCCAGGTTTTCATGTTTATCCGTTTCATACGGTACTGCTGATATAGCTTTACAAGCTGCAGGGTATACTTTTTGCAGGCATGGCTGTCCGGCCCTTTGCCCTTTGCCTGCGCAATCTTCTTCTCGGCGATCACTGGCACCTCCACACAGCCGTTTGTGTAACGAAAAACGACCTTTCCGAAGTTTTTTCCTTCGTGCATGCGCCCTTCCTCCACAAAAAGCGAAAGCCTGCACTGGTTCCCCAAAAAGTCGTCATCCGTCAGCCAGCTTTTTTCCGTGTTGAGAAAGTCCCCCCATACTTCCACCCGCAGCTTCACCGGCCCCCAGCCGTTTTTTAAAAGCAATAGCTCCTCGCTGCTGTTCCCTGTAACCTGTCCAAGCCTGATTTCCTTCTGTACTGCCGAAAAACCAATGGGCTGCTTTTTGTGCACCGCCACCAAAAAGCCCTCCACATTCGCCTCGTTGCCCAGACTTCCCGAAAATCCCCGGTATAGGTTGAACAGTTCCTCATTTTCCTCCCCGCAAATGATCTTAAACTCCTGCGTATAAAAAAATTTCACCGCCTCCTGCCAATTCGCCCTCGCCAGATTGGCAAAATGGAACAGATTGCGGATCTCCCCCATGGAGCTTTCCGGTACTTTTCGCCGCACCTCCACCTTCCAGGGCAGTTCATATTCCCCACAATTGGATACCACAAGAAAGCGGCCGCTGCGGGTCTCCCCGTTCTGCATCCCCTCCGCGTCAAAACAATAACCGATGGTCCCGTTTCCGTTGCCAAACGTGTGTGTCAGGCATTGCATCCGCTCGTCCTCCACGAACACAAACCCTTCCGTCTGCCCTCCCGCAGTGCCGGTGATGTCAAAGCACCCCTCCGCCCTTTCGTTTGGGGCGGGCGTAAGCTCCACCTGCTTATGCGAAAATAAAAGCGATCCCTCTATTCTGCGCCATCCTTCTGTCCTGATACGCTCCCGCAATTCCCGCATCCCCCGCAATTCCTGCCTTTCTTGCCTTTCTTGCCCAATTTGCTGCACCTGTTTACCCATTATCCCTATTCTACCCCAATTCCTCCCATCCTGCAAGTTGCGATCGCAAAATTTGGGCGAACGGGGAAGGCGGAGGTTACTATTCACGGGCAATGTCACTTAGTTAAGCCACGGGCTTGGGAAGGCGTGCCGGCGGGCGGGGAAGGCGGATCCTTTTGCAGGCCGGACACCCCTGCCGGCACGCCCCCCAAGCCCATTGCTTAACTAAGCGACATTGGCCGTGAATAGTAACAGGCGGAGCTTGCATGGGATGCAAAAACATTTACCTCGAAAAAATAATGGCGTTGTGATACAATATCTGCAGTCAGCATCCCCCGTGGGAATTAAATTCTGCCGGTTCTTGCAAAATACGTTGGGGATCAGGCAAAAATCCGGAAAGGACACAAGGGATTATGAAGAAAAGGGTTCTTTTTATAGGCGGATCGCCTTGCAGCGGAAAGAGTACCGTTGCCGAACGAATCTCAAAGCAATATGGCGCACATTATTTCAAGGTTGATGACTATTTAGATACCTTTATTCACCGTGCAGCTAAAAGAGGGTATCCTGCCTGCAAAAAAAGCGTAACCATGGCCCCTGATGAAATTTGGATGCGGGAACCATCCATACAATGTGAAGAGGAATTTCTGATTTATGGGGAAATAGCAGAATCGGTATTTGCACACTTAGAAAAACTGGATGCTGATTTTATTGTCACCGAAGGAGCTGCCTATACCCCAAATGTAATGGCAAAACCGTGTGTCCCTTTGTCCACTGAGGGTACCGAAAAAGAATACATTTCCATGATCCCGACACCGGATTTCCAGATATCCCATTATAAAAAGCGTGAATGGGTTCCGTATATCCTGAAGGGATGTTCGGATAAGCAACAGGCTTTTCACAATTGGATGGAACGGGACATCCTGTTTGCCAGACAGGTAAAGGCAGCATGTGAAGAAAATGCAATTCCATGCATTGTGAATGACGGATCCCAGACTCTAGACGGACTGTTTTGTATTGTAAAAGAACTGTTTCATTTGCAATAATGTCTTTTCCCCACCTGTACACACAAAAATCCATTTTGCGGGGGCAGGGCAGGGGCGGCTTCCCGGCGGCTGGCAGGGGGCGCATGGTCGTTACAGGCTTGCAAGGCTCCCGGATGGGAAATACCACCAAAATGTAGGATGTCCCTAAACACAACAGGGCACAAAAAACGCACTGCGTTTGTACGGTTTTGCGCCCTGTTGCAGGGACATCCTACATTTTGGGGAATTCCGCCATCCGGGAGCCAGCAGCCTGTAACGACCATGCGCCCCCTGCCAGCCGCCGGAAAGCCGCCCCTGCCCTGCCCCCACAAAATGGATTTCCCAGACCTGTGCAAAATGCCCATTGACTTTTGTCTTCCTTTGAAGTATTATTGTATTAATTTAATAATACAGAAAGGAGTTATTTCATGGCATGGACACTTGATTCGGACCGCCCCATTTATGCCCAATTGGTGGAACGGCTCAAAACAGACATTGTCTCCGGCATCTATCCCGCGGGCGCGCGGCTGCCCTCCGTCCGGGAACTGGCGGCAACCGCTGCGGTAAATCCCAACACGATGCAGAAGGCATTTACGGAATTGGAACGCACCGGGCTTATCATCACCATGCGCACCAGCGGACGCATGGTCACGGAGGACACTGCTATGATCAATCAAACGCGAAAAGAACTGGCTCTGGAACAGGTCTGCCTGTTTTTGACGCAAATGCAAAAACTTGGATTTGGGAAAGAGGAGATCATCGAACTGCTTAATTTCTGGGAAGGAGGGAAATCCAATGCCTGACACGCACACCCAAAGTATTGTCTCCATACAAAACCTGACTAAAAGATACGGAAAGCACACGGCACTGGACAATTTGAACCTGGAACTGCCGAAAGGACGGATCATCGGCCTGCTTGGGCCAAACGGAAGCGGCAAGACCACACTCATCAAGCTGATGAACGCCCTTTTGGTTCCCACCAAGGGCCAGATTTTCATCAAGGGCTTTCATCCCGGCATTGAAACAAAGGCCTGTGTCTCTTATCTGCCGGAACGCACCTATCTTCCTGACAACTGCAGGGTATCCCACCTGTTGTCCTACTTTACGGACTTTTATGCGGATTTCGACCCGCATAAGGCGCTTTCCATGCTGGAGTCTTTGCATATTCCGGTGCACAGTCCCTTAAAATCTTTGTCTAAGGGCACCAAGGAAAAAGTACAGATCATCACCGTCATGAGCCGCAAGGCTGACCTCTACATTCTGGACGAACCTATCGCCGGTGTGGATCCCGCCGCCAGGGACTATATTTTAAAAACCATCATACAGGATTTCCGGGAGGATTCCACCATCCTGCTTTCCACCCACTTGATTTCGGATGTGGAGCCCATTTTGGACGATGTGATTTTCCTAAAGGAAGGGCGTATCCTCCTGCAGTCTTGCGTGGAGGAAATCCGCAACACCTACGCCAAATCCTTAGATTCCTATTTCCGGGAGGTATTTGCATGTTAAAGAAACTATTTAAGCATGAATGGATGGAGACCTGGAAAATATCCACGCTCCTGCTTGCGGTTATGTTTGGCCTGACCGCCGTGAGCCAGCTATACTTTCATTTTGCACCGTCCCTTGCGCCGGATGTGGAAATTCATGTGGGAAACATGCTGCTGTTTATCGGATACGCATTCCTCATAGCCGCCTGTTCCCTTTTGATGGTTCTGTATTTCGGAATCCGGTTTTATAAGAACCTTTTCACGGACGAAGGCTACCTGATGCATACCCTTCCGGTGGCCCCCTGGATGCTGGTCGCTTCCAAGGCGGGAATCGCCACCTTATGGACCTGGCTGATTCATATGATAACCGTGATCGCCATACTTCCGGTTACCAAAACGGCACTGCCCAAGCTGGCGTATATCGAACCCTACGAGTGGGAACAGATTCCGAGCCTCTTTATGGTTTTTGGCATCTTTGACCCCAAAGCGGTTTTGCTCATGGTTCTGTCCCTGTTGGTTTCGAACCTTTCCGGCCTTCTCTTAATTTATGCCGCCGTCTCGCTGGGACAGCTGTTTTCCAAGCATAAGGCCTTTTCTTCCATCGTCTGCTATCTGGGACTTTCCGCACTGGTCTCGGCTGTAAGTTCCATATGCATGCTCCCGGGACTGACCGGCCTGATCCTCACCCACGCGGACGACTCAGAATCATTTTTGGAAGTGGTGATGCCCGGCATCATGCAAAACTTCTATATCGCCAGCACTCTGGCGAACCTGCTGCTCTGCGTGGTACTTTTCTTCGGAAGCTGCTATCTGATCAAGAAAAACCTCAACCTGGACTAGTACAACGAAAATGATGCCATGGGCTTTGGGCAGGGTGGCCACAGCCCATGGCATCATTTCGGCCGTGCACGGGGAACCATTTTATTTCCTTACGCATATCCATAAAATAACAGCACAGCCGCCCACTCTGGCGGCTGTCATGAATATGATATGCGCGAGGTTTTTTATGTCCAATTCCATCTATGCCGCACAGCAATCCTCCTTCACGGGAACCCTGCAGGTAAGCGTTACCTCCTCCGTCGGGATGATTCCCATAAAAGATGCCACCGTCACCGTCTCCGACAGCGATACGCCGGAAACGGTTTTGGAGCAGCTTACCACCAACGAGTCCGGCCAGACCGAAACCGTAACGCTCCCCGCACCGGATCTCTCCTATTCTTTGGAGCCCCAGCAGCCGCGCCCCTATACGGATTACAACATCACCGTAACCGCACCCGGCTACGAGCCTGTCCATATCGTGGGTTCCGAAATCCTCCCCGGTGAACTGAGCCTGCAAAACGTCTCCATGAATCCCCTGCAGGTCGCCGACGGGCAGCAGGAGGAGGACATCAACATTCCGGATCATACGCTTTACGGCGAATATCCCCCCAAAATTCCGGAGGACGAAATCAAGATTGACCCGGAAACCGGGGAAATCGTTTTAAGCCGGGTGGTCATTCCCGAATATATCGTCGTCCACGACGGCCTTCCCAACGACGCAAGCGCGCCCAATTATTATATCCGCTATAAGGACTATATCAAAAACGTGGCCTCTTCGGAAATTTACGCCACCTGGCCGGAAAGCAGCATTTACGCCAATATCCTTGCCATCCAGTCCTTTACGCTCAACCGCGTATATACGGAATGGTACCGCAACCAGGGGCTTCCCTTTACCATCACCTCCTCCACCGCCTACGACCAGAAATTTATCTACGGGCGCAATGTCTACAGCAACATCAGCCGCCTTGTGGATTCGATTTTTGCAAATTACCTGTCCCGCCCCGGCGTGCGCCAGCCGATTTTTACCAGCTACTGCGACGGCGACCGGGTAACCTGCCAGGGCCTTTCCCAGTGGGGCTCCAGCTATCTTGGGGAGCAGGGCTACTCCGCCATTGAGATTATCCGTTATTACTACGGAAACGACATGTATATCAACACCGCCACCGCCGTCAGCGGCGTCCCCTCCTCCTGGCCCGGCTACAACCTCACCATCGGCGCTTCCGGCGGAAAAGTACGCCAGATACAGGAACAGCTAAACCGGATCTCCCAAAACTACCCGGCAATCCCCAAGGTTGCGGCGGACGGGATTTACGGCAGCCGGACGGCACAGGCCGTCAGGACGTTCCAGCAAATCTTCGACCTTCCGGCATCCGGCATTGTGGACTATCCGACCTGGTACGAAATCTCCAGCGTCTACGTCGGCGTATCCCGGATTGCG
>CARDPF010000193.1 GCA_948960675.1 uncultured Eisenbergiella sp. | reverse complement strand
TACCCGGTTGGCCAAGCGCAATGTATCCCTGCGCTATCTCATTATAGATGGTAACGCTGCTGATATCCGGATCTGTATTTTGGGATAAAAGAAGTATGGCATGTTCCAAAAGTCCGATGCCGCGCCGGATATATTTTTCATTTTTCCGTTCCACGCCCGCAACTTCATATACTTCCCCGCAGCAGTACACAATGCGAAAGTCGTTCGGGTACTTTAATAGCGCCTTTTCGGCTTCTGTAAACGCCTCTTCATACTTTTTTTCACGCCGTAAGGCACAAATCCTTTGAGCGAGGCAATCCGCACTTGCGTTTTGCACCGCAAAACCAACGAGCGCGTCCAGCGATACCCCAAACAAATCCGCCATTTTGGCGATCAAATTTAAATCCGGCGTCGCCACACCCCGCTCCCATTTGGATACGGCGGCAAAGGTTACCCCCAAAGCTTCCGCCAGCTGTTCCTGCGTCATGGCGTTTTCTTTCCGCAATTTGCCAATATTGACAGAAAGCGATAATTCCATTGCAACCTACCCTTTCTGCCCGCCGCAGCGGGCGCATACCCTTCGCTTTTTGCTCTTATACCTGATTATACCCTAAAAAACCACAATAGGAAGGTATGATTGGTACAATTTGTTTCATACTTTTTAAACCTGTGGTTTAGATCATGGGAAACAGGAAAAGGGGCTGTGAAAATCGGAGTTTTCAACTCCTATTTTTTCACAGCCCCTTTTCCTGTTACGGCATCCGCCCATTAAAATCGCTACGCGATGGGGCGGATGCTTGCCGCCACCACGTATTCTCACGGTCTGCGCAGTAAATGCGCAGACCTGTCTGAACTGTTACGTTTCTCCAGTATTACTTTCCCACACCCTCCGTGCGGATGATAAATTTAACGCTGCTTTCCGTTTCCTCCTGCTTCCCGCAGAAGTTATCGTAAGCGGTTCCCGCATCGAAAATCGCTTCCACGCGGTCGCCCAGCGATTTGACGTCGCCGTTATAGGCGTCTGCAATTTTCTGAATTCCCTCCCGGTCAAACGTCACCATACCGTCCAGCAGTTCCCCGGCTCCCGTGTACAATTCCCCCACGCCGTCCGTCACTTGCCGGGTTCCGTCGGATAATTTTCCCACGCCGTCCCGCAAAGCGCCGGAATTGCCCGTCAGCTGGATGGCGCCTTCCTGCAAATCCTGCGCGCCGGATTTTAACTGCGTGGTTCCGCCGGTCAGACGTGCGGAACCATCCAACAGTTTTCCTGCGCCCTCCTGCAGCTGGCTGCCGCCGCTCCCCAGTTTTCCAAGACCTGCGGCCAGTTCATCCGCACCGCTTCCCAGCTTTGCCATGCCTGCATCCAGCTGGGAGGCTCCCGCCGCCAACGCGTCCGCGCCCGCATACAGGCGTCCGATTCCGTCCGCCAGGGCTGCCGCGCCTTCGACCAGCGCGTTTACCTGCGCTTCCATTTCCTGCATTTGGGCCGGGCTCATGGAGGCGCCCGCACCGTTCAATTTTGCCCGCAGGGTTTCGATGGTTTCCACCGCGCCCTGCGCTTTTCCCAGAAGAACCAACTGATCCATGGCCGCCCCAAAATCGGCCTGTATCACTGTTTCATCACTAAAATAAGCAGCGGTTTCTTCCTCCTGAGCATCCTGGGACGCCTGCCCGGCCTGCTCCTGCCCGGAATCTTCCGGTGTCTCCTGTGTACCTGCATCCGTTGTCTCTGCAGGCGGCATGGATTCCGTCTCACCGCCCTCTGCGTCTTCGCTCGGTTCCCCGTTTCCATCCTCCGGACTGGTTTGGGTGGGTTCTTCCCCATTCCCTGCTTCCGTTTTTTCCTGTTCGGTTTCTTCTATACCGGTTTCTTCTTTGCCGGTTTCTTCCTGGTCTGCGTCCTCACCGGTGCTTTCTTCCGGTTCTTCTGCACTCTCTTCTTTTTTGCTCTTCTCTCCGCCCTCTTCCTCTTCGGATGTCTCTTCTTCCGTCTCTTCTTCCGTTTCCGCTTCCTCTGATGCAGCTTTCTCCTTCTGCATGGCCATCAGGCTCTGCATGGCTTCCCTGCCCTGTCTGGCCTCTTCCTCCCGTGCCTCAAGCAGCATTGTCGTCATCGCGCCCGCCATTTGGCCTTTTACGGCTTCCACGATCTGATCTATGTTTTTTCCATACATACCCACATTGCTTTTATTGATTTGCGCCGCCACATCGCCTTTGCCTGCCATAGCGTAAACCTGTTTGACCACGGCCACCTCCTGCTCCAACAGCTGGTCATTCATCTTAGCAACCTGGCTCATGGTGTCTTTCACAGTCGCGCCAAGCGTGGAAACCCCGGCCGCCACCTGTCTGGAGCCGTCTACCACACCGCTGTCAAAGCCTGCTTTGAGGGCATTTGCCCCTTCTGCCAGCTGCCTTGCCCCGCTTCTTGCGCCCCCGGCGCCGTTGATCCCGTCTGCCAACGCCCCGGCGCCGCCGGACGCAGTGTCAATCCCGTTTTTCAACTCAGACACACCGCCGTTTAGCGTGCCGATGCCTTCCGCCAGTTCAATTGCGCCGCTGTCCAACTCCGCCGCTCCGTCATACACTGCCCCAATGCCTTCTGCCAGCCTGCCAGCCCCGTCCGTATATTCCAAAATGCCGTTTTGCAGCGCCGACACACCGTCTGCGAAATCGCCCATACTGTCTTTGAGCGTCTGTATGCCCTCCGTCAGGCTCTGCGTCCCGTCTGCCAGCTGCGCCGAGGAATCCGTCAGGGTTTCCATTTTGTCATCCAATTCCGAAAAATCCAACGCTTCCTCAAAGCTCAAATCCGCACTGGAGGAAACCACTGTCAACGTCATATCCATGGAAAAGTCTTCCACATCCGCACACACTTCCACATAATCGGGAATCCGGATTTTGTCCGAATCCTCTTTTCCCGTATCGTCCAACTGCAGGCTTTCGTACAAACCAGGAAGGGCAAAGCCCACCACAATATTGTTCTTTCCGTCGGAAACCAGCCTTGCGTTCTCCAGCCGGATATTCTGAAAACGGTCGTTTAAAATCATGCCGGTCACTACCGCAAAAGGAACCGCCAGTTCTTCCTCCTTTCCGTTGACTATCGCCTTGGTCGTACAGGTATTTTCATAATCGAAACGGATTCTAACTTCCCCGCTCTTTCCGGCCAGTTCCCCGGGGGCAATTTCTTTGCCGTCCAAATAGTAGGTAATCTTTTCTTTTACCGGCGCCTCTTTGGTGGTCGTTCCCTGATAGTAAATATCCTTGCCGTCCGCTTTCCAAAGGTAGGTGTCCCCGTCCTTTTCAAAGCTTTCCTCCCCCTTAACGTTGACCAAATCCTCCAGCTGTGTCCGGTCTGCAAGCTGTGCAAGCCCCTCCGGATTTTTCAGCCATCCGGAGACAAGGGTGTGGGTCACATTTCCCGTACTGTCCGCAAAAAGATAAACGGTCTCCTCTTTACCGGCCTCCCCGGCGGACTGTCCCCGGCTGGCCTGCAGGGTATCCATAAGCGTGTCGATTGCTTCCTCCCCAGCGCCGGACGCTGCCGCTTCCTGCCCGGCAGTCTCTGCCAAATCCCCCGTTTGTAAGCCACATCCTGTAAGGCCTACGCCCACCAGGGCTGCTGCCAGAATACCCGCCGTTGCTTTCTTTGATAAACACGCCAAATATTTTCTTACCTCATTCCATTTCATAAAAAATCCACTCCTCTCTTTTTTAAACCGCCGCTTCTTTCTTTCCTGCGCATCCGTGTTTCCGTTTTGCCGTCGGGATATGCCGCATATCCCAGGTCGTACGGCAGATTACGCCGTCAAACACCAAAAGCATGGACGGCAGGACGGTAACGACCACAACCATGCTGACCAGCGCGCCGCGGGCCATCAAAAGACACAGCGAACTGATCATATCAATATTGGAATACATGCCAACCCCAAAGGTGGCTGCAAAGAAACTCAATGCGCTCACAAACACCGATTGTATGGAGCCCTCCAGCGCGCCCGTCACCGCCTGCTTTTTCCCGGTTCCCGCCACACGGGCTGTCTGGTATTTGTTCGTCATCAAAATCGCATAGTCCACGGTCGCGCCCAGCTGTATGGTCCCGATCACGATGGAGGCGATAAACGGAAGCTGCGTATGGGTATAATAGGGAATGCCCATGTTGATAAAGATCGCAAACTCTATCACGCAGACTAAAATCACCGGCAGGGAAACGGACTTAAACACAAAGGCGATAATGAGGAAAATCGCCCCGATGGAAATGGTATTGACCACCTTAAAATCCTGATCGGTGATGGTAATCAAATCCTTCGTGCAGGGCGCTTCCCCGATCAGCATGCCCTTTGGGTCATAGGACTTTACAATGGCATTGATCTGGTCGCACTGGGCGTTTACCGCATCGGAAGCCACCGCATATTCCGAACTGATCAGCATCAGCCGGTAGTTTTCATTCATGAGTTCTTTCCGCAGGTTTTCCGGAACCAAATCTATCGGAACCGTCGGCCCCAAAACCGAATCCAGCCCCAGCACCGCCTTTACGCCCTTCACCTGTTTGATCTCTTCGGCCATGGCCGCCGCCTGCTTTTGCCCCATGCTGCTGTCCGCCAGCAGCATATGGGTGGCATTCATGTCAAAATCCTCCTCCAGCTTTTGGTTGGCCTGCACGCTCAATAGGGAATCCGGCAGGGTTCCGGCCAAATCATAGTACACGTCGTTATGGCCCTGCCCGTAATAGGCGGGCGGCAGGATGACGGCAAACAGCACTAAAAATACCGGATAATACCGGGTGAGTATCCGTCCGATTTTGTCAAATTCCGGAATGATCACCTTGTGCCGCGTCCGGTCAATCGCCCTGTAAAAAATCAATAGCATGGAAGGCAGAACCGTCACGCAGCAGATCACCCCCAGAACCACACCCTTGGCCATCACCACGCCCAGATCCAATCCCAGCGTAAAGCTCATAAAGCATAAGGCCAAAAATCCTGCCACCGTCGTGACGGAACTTCCCACCACAGAGGTGATTGTGGCGGAAATGGCATGGGCCATCGCTTCTTCCTCCAGCGTTGCAAAGGCGCCTTTTCCTTTCCCCTTTTCCTCCCGGACGCCGCCCGTTTCCAATTCTTTGCGTTTATCCTCAAAGCTGTGCCACAAAAATATGGAATAATCCATGGTAACGCCCAGCTGCAGCACCGCCGCCAACGCCTGCGTCACATAGGAGATTTCCCCTTTGATCATGTTGCTGCCCAAATTGTACACGATCGCCAGCCCAATGCTGAGCAAAAAGAAGAGCGGCGCAAGCACGGAGTTCATCGTCAGCGACAGCACGATAACGGCCAAAACCACCGCGATCAGCACATAAACCGGCGTCTCCTGGTTCGCAAGGTTTTTGGTATCCGTCACGATCGCCGACATTCCGCTGACAAAGCACTGCCCCCGGGCTGCCTCCCGCAGCCCCTCTATGGCATCCATGGTTGCATCCTCCGAAGTCCCGGTGTCAAACAGTACCGCCATCAGGGTTGCATCCTTTTCCCTGTTGTTGAAAAAATCCCTGACGTCCTCCGGCAAAAGCTCCATCGGCACGGACAAATCCATCACGGAATCATACCAGATAATTTTTTTGACGTGGGGAACCTCTTCCATCTTTTCCTTCATCTCCACCACATCCCTGTCCGGCATTCCTTCCACCACACACAGGGAAAACGCTCCCGTCCCAAATTCGTCCAACAGAATGTTCTGGCCCTGCATCGTCTCGATTTCCCCCGGCAGATAATACAGGATGTCATAATTAATTTTTGTCCCTACATATCCCACCGCCGACGGAATCAGCAAAAGCAGACTCAGGATAAAAATGGGAACCCGAAACTTCACCACAAACCTGCCAAATCGTTCCATCTTCTCTCACTCCTTTTTACTGTTCTTTTGCAACGGTTCAGACAAATGTGAACTGTTACGTTCTTTTTACAGTGCATATCTTAAAACAACTTTTGTCCCCATAAAATGGATAAAAGCCCGCCGGTGTCTCATTTCCAGACACCGGCAGGCTTTTGCACAAATACCCGCAGATCCTTTTCCCCACAACCTACCGTTTCCACACCGGACCGCCAAAAACAGACAGCTTCGCCCCCAAAGGCGCAGGGCGGACGGGCTTTCAACA
>CARDPF010000192.1 GCA_948960675.1 uncultured Eisenbergiella sp. | reverse complement strand
GTGACTGGAGTTCAGACGTGTGCTCTTCCGATCTAAAAATCCCAAATACAATAAGCTGGCTGTCATGAATTTTGTGGAGAAGCATATGCTGCAGCTGCGGGAAGAAGGCGTGGTTTGGGGATATGATATTCCGTACCTTTTGACGGGAATTTTGAACAGCCATCCCTCCGCCGCGATTCAGTTTATCAAAGAAAAGCGTACGGACTATTCCATGTTCTATCAGGAGTTGATGGACAATGTATTATAGGAAGCCTCCGTCGATGGTGATAACCTGTCCGGTCATATAGGCAGGGGCATTGGAAAGCTGCAGGGCGAGGGCTGCCACTTCCTGTGGGCTGCCCAGCCTGTCGGCCGGGATTTCATCAATGAGCGCCTGGATTTCTTCTTCGGAAAAGCAGCGGTTCATATCCGTGTCAATGACGCCGCAGGCGATGGCGTTGACTTGGATATTGCTGGGAGCCAGTTCTTTGGCCAGGGCTTTGGTGAGGCTGTTGATGGCCCCCTTGGAGGTGGAATAGGCGACCTCCATGGAGGCTCCGGCGCTGCCCCAGACCGAAGAAATGTTGATGATCCGTCCCTGCTTTTTTTGCAGCATGAGGGGGATGGCGAGTTTACAGGTATAAAAGCAGGCATCAAGGTTTGCGGACATGAGCCTGCGCCATTCGGAAACGGACATGTCGGAAAGAAGGCCGATGTGGGAGATTCCTGCATTGTTCACCAATACATCCAGCTGAGGGATATTTGCAAAAAGGGCCTGCACCGTGTCAAAATCGCCCATGTCCCCGCAGAACGGGAAAGCGGTGATCCCGTATTTTTGGGTCAATTCCGTACAGAAAGAGGCGAGGAGGCGGTCGGAGCGGATACATGTCAAATACAAGTGGAAACCTGCCGCTGCGTAAGCGTCTGCAATTGCCCGGCCGATTCCCCGGGATGCGCCGGTGATCAGGGCGTATTTTTTTTGTGAGTCCATGGTAAACCTCATTTCTGTACGTGTTATTTGCGAAGCCAATCCGTGGTATCATAGGGGGTCAAAATCCTTTTGCCCCAACGTCATCACATTGGGGGGCCGCGTTGGTGCATTTATATTCTGCATGATCTTCTATATTAGGATTGTAAAAAATATTCCTGTACGGAAGCCACGGCGCAGGCACCGTCCGCCACTGCGGTGATGACCTGTCTGAGCCGTTTGGTGCGCACGTCCCCGGCCGCAAAAATGCCGGGCGTGCTGGTCTGGCAGTCTTCGCCGGCGATCAGGTAACCGTGGGAATCCTGGGCCGCAATGTTGCAAAAAGGCTGCGAATTGGGGACGATTCCTACCGCAATAAAGACGCCGTCCGCCAAAAGTTTTCTTTGGCGGTTTTTTTCTTTATCATAGAGGAGAAGGCCCTCCACCTGTTCTTCCCCGAAAATCTCATCTACTGTGCAGTTCCATACCATTTCCACGTTGGGTAAGGCAAAAAGCTGCTCCTGTAGGATGTTTGCGGCGCGCAGTTCGTCCCTTCTGTGTACCACATATACTTTTTTGCAAATCCGGGCAAGGAAAATGGCGTCTTCTACGGCCACATCCCCGCCGCCGATCACAGCTGTCGTTTTCCCCCTGAAAAAGGCGCCGTCACAGGTGGCGCAGTAAGAAATTCCCCGTCCTGCAAGGCGTTCTTCCCCTTCGACATTGAGCTTTCTGTGGGAAGCGCCGGTGGCGACGACAACGGCGCGCGCCGTAAAGTCGCTGTCCTGGGCGTGGATGATCCGGGTGGTTCCCCTTGCCTCGATCCGCTGTACCTGGGCCTCCTCGAATTCCACACCAAGCTTATCGACGTGTTCCCGGAATTTCATCCCCATGTCAAAACCGTTTATGCCCGGCATCCCCAGATAATTGTCTACTTCATAAGTGTTTAAAATTTGGCCCCCGCTCATGGGATTTTTTTCCAGAACCAACACGGAAAGCCCGGCGCGTTTCGCGTACAGGGCCGCGCTCAGCCCGGCTGGGCCGGAACCGATAATAATCAAGTCATACATCCTTACATCCTCCTTGATACTGCCATTACTTTTAGTATATGCAATTTCCGGCGTTATTTCAAGCTGCCGGGACAAAAAGCCACGGAAACCGTAACAGTTCGGTAATCAATGTCATTTCTGCCTGAACTGTTACACGGTTCCGGCAAGATATGCCAATGTAGTGCCTAAACGGGTGATAAAACCGAGTGCCTGATACATTTTTTCGTCACAGGGGGCGCAGCAGACGGTCAGACTTGTGATGTTGTTTTCCTGACACCAGTTTTGGGCCGCCTGCACCAGTTTTTGGGCAATTCCCTTCTTGCGAAACACCGGCTCAATATAAAAATCATCGAATATACCGGTATCGGAACAGGAAAATGTGGAGAAGCATTTTGTCACGCTGCACATGCCGACAGCCCGATAGCCACGCTTTGCCACAAAGAATGTGATTTTTTGGTTTTGGATTGCTTGTTGAAGCCGTTCCTGTCTCTCTTTTGTCAGTATTTGTTCCCCGATTTCCTTTAAAAACCCGTTTTCCAGCTTCTGCAGCTGCCAGTCCTTTGGGTCAGAAAGAATCATGGCAGTGATGGGCACATCCTCCTGCGGGGGCAGGAGCATCAGCGGTTCGCCCCACTCGTCAGCCCCGTTCTCCATAAAACCGACGCTTTTCCAGAAGTTGAGCCGCCGGTCATTGCCCCCATAGTTGAGTTCCGAATAAAGTGCGCCGTTTTCCCCTGCCCAGCGCAGCAGTGCCCTGGCGCATTCCTTACCGGCGCCGCTGCCCCGAAACTTTGGGTAGACGCAAAATTCCATAATGAAACACTTGCCGTCCTCGGTGGTGTAGATCACAGGCATGGCAAAACCAATGTCCTGCCCGGCACGGTGAAAGAACAGATAGTAGCACCGGTCTTGCGGCCGGTCATGAATCTGCTCTATAGCGCCCCGGTATTCTGTATCACTAAGGAAATACGTCCTGTTTTCGTCGTGTGGATCAGGGAACATATCCCGTTTGAAATAAAGACGGAGCTGTTCCCAAAAAGCTGCGGTATCATTTTTCGTGACAGCCTCCCGAATCGAAACGGGTGCGGATAAAGATGTTTTCTCCGGTTGATTTCCCATGTTGTTTCCTCCAAAACCCGGTTGCTTTTTGTGACCGGTCAGTTTGTTGTATGGTGGGGGCACTTTTCAGATGCCTTTCGGTGTCGCCTGCTCCCGGCATGATTATAGCATAAATCCGGCAAAGTGGAAATACTGGCTTTTTTGGCCTCACGGAAATCCGTTTTGCGCAAGGGGAGGGGCAGGCTGCCGGGAAGCCGTCCCTGCCCCTCCCCTTGCGTAAAACGAATTTCTGTGATTGGTGCATTATGGCAATTGACAAATGCGGTGGAGGATGGTATAGTATTACTTGCATTTAATAATTTTGTAATAAATGTAACAAATGATTTTGATTCATGACCATGAATCGTAACAGTGGATGAGAACATATTGGGTGTGGGGATGCAGATGAAACATAAATTTACAAAAGTGACAGTTTGCGCCGTTGCGGCGGCCATGGTAATTTCCGGCAGCGGTCTGGACGTTATGGCGGCAGGGGCGAAAGCGACCCTTCCGGCCGCCGGTCTTGGACTTACGCTGGGGGACGGTTCTTCCATTGCAGATGTGCGTGAGGACGTTAAGCAGCGGAAGGAAGAGGAAAAGAAAAGCGAGAAAGAGACACAGGAGACGTCATCTGCTTCGGAGAGGGAAACCCAGACGGCATACACGGAGAGGGAGACCCAGACGGTTTCGGCATCTTCGGAGAGGGAGACCCAGACGGTTTCGGCGCAGGAGACGGAAAGCCAGACGCAGACCGCAGAGGAGAGCGAAGAAGAGACCAGACAGGAAAGCGAGATTGTGCAGGCAGTGGAACCCGTTCTTAGGCAGGCCGATCAGGAAGCTTCCGAGGAGGAGCAGGAGCAGGAGGAGACCCTGATCATTGCGCAGGTGAATAATTATGTGAATATCCGCAGTATCCCTTCCACGGACGGGGAGATTGTCGGCAAGCTTTACAACAATTCCGTGGGTGTGCTTTTGTCGGTGGAAGACGACTGGTATTATATGAAGTCCGGTAATGTTGAGGGGTATGTAAAAGCAGAGTATTTTGAGAAGGGGGAGCAGGCCCGCCGCATTGCGGATGAAGTGGGAGACCGCATTGCCACGGTCAATACCCAGACCTTGAAGGTCCGTGCGGATGCGAGCATGGAAGCTTCCGTATTGGGGTTGGTGCCCGGAGGGGAAGAACTGACCGTGCTGGACGAGGAAAACGGTTTTGTCAAGGTAAGCATAGAGGAAGGCGACGGCTGGGTTTCCATGGAATATGTAGACCTGCGGACGGAGTATGTGACGGCCGAGTCCGTGGAGGAAGAGCGCGCAAGGCTTGAAAAGGAAGAACGCGCCAAAGAGGAAGCCAAGAAAGCGGCGGATGCCGCACGCAGGAAACTGCAGGAGGAAGAGCGCAGGAAAGAGGAAGAGCGGCGGGCGAAGGAAGAAGCCGCGGCGGGGGCAGCAGATGCTGCAGCACCGGCGGAAGAACCGGCTTTAGAGCCTGCAGCGCCTGTTGTCAGCAGCGATGCAAGCCTTGGGGCGGCGGTTGCCAATTATGCCGTGCAGTTTAAAGGAAATCCGTATGTATACGGCGGTACGAGCCTGACCAACGGTGCAGACTGTTCCGGTTTTGTCATGAGCGTTTATAAGAATTTCGGCGTATCCCTGCCGCATTCCTCTTCTGCGGACCGGAGTGTGGGATACGGAGTGGGCAGTCTTGCGGAAGCACAGCCCGGCGATATTATTTGCTATTCCGGCCACGTGGGTATCTATATCGGAAACGGGCAGATCATTCATGCGAGCACGGAAAAGACGGGCATTAAGATATCGAATGCGAGTTATAGAAAGATTTTGGCGATCAGGAGAATATTCTAAGGAAATTGGAGGGAAATCCGGCAGCTTATGCTGCCGGATTTTTGGCATGACAGGAAATTGCGGGCGGTTTTACCTCCCATACAGGGTGGACGGCTTCCTGCGCGTGTACACGCTGGACCGCCATGGCCGCAGGAAAGGGTGGAAGAACAGATGAAAGTTTCGCGGAAAATGGCTGCTTTCCGGTGTTTTTGCGGCTCCAAAAGCCCTGTATTGACATGCAAGCATGTCATGCATCACCTTTTGACCGTAGCATTATATTTATATTTTTATAAAATAATTTAGAATAATATAAATAATAGGATTTTTGCGGATAATTCATGAAAAGAAAGACGTGAAAACCGGAAAAGGCAATCATATGTCCAATAAAACGACGTTTTTTGGGCGGGGGAATATTTAGGGGAGTAAATTTATTGTGAAAAGCAGACAAAAACCAGCTTTGAATTATTATACTGAAATCTAAAATAGTAATTGACAAATGCGGGAGAATGACCTACCATAAGAAGCAGGGAATTAGTTGTGCCGCCGCAGTTGTTTTGGCGGATTTGGGCCGGTATCCGGATTGGGAGTGTCGGCAGAATGGAGGGTATGATGAAGAATTATAAGTTTTGGTTCGCAACCGGCTCGCAGGATCTCTATGGGGATGCGTGCCTTGCGAAGGTGGCGGAGCATTCCAGAATCATCGTGGAGGAACTCAACAAGACGGGGCTGCTTCCTTATGAGGTGGTGTGGAAGCCCACGCTGATTACCAATGAAGTGATACGGAAGCTTTTTAACGACGCGAATGCGGATGAGGAGTGTGCGGGCGTTATTACCTGGATGCATACGTTTTCCCCTGCCAAGTCATGGATTTTGGGCCTGCAGGAATACCGCAAGCCGCTCTGCCATTTACATACACAGTTTAACCGGGAGATTCCCTACGACACCATTGACATGGATTTCATGAATGAGAACCAGTCTGCGCACGGCGACCGGGAATACGGCCATATCGTAACCCGCATGGGGATCGAACGCAAGGTTATTATGGGGCACTGGAGCGATGAAAGCTGTGTGAGGCGTCTGGCATCCTGGATGCGCACGGCGGTGGGAATCATGGAGTCCAGCCATATCCGCGTCATGAGGATTGCGGACAATATGCGCAATGTGGCCGTGACCGAGGGCGACAAGGTAGAAGCCCAGATG
>CARDPF010000191.1 GCA_948960675.1 uncultured Eisenbergiella sp. | reverse complement strand
CACCGAGATCTACACTCTTTCCCTACACGACGCTCTTCCGATCTGGAAGAGAGGAAGCTGCGCTATGTCAATAAGCCTGTCCGGAAAAAGGATGCGATGGCATTGCTTACGGGCAAGCCCGTGTATACGGATGATATTGTACCAAAGGACTGTCTGGTGGTAAAGGTTTTGCACAGTCCCCACGCCCATGCCCTGATTGAGGAGATCCATACCGATATTGCCCAAAAGGTGCCCGGTATTGAGGCGGTCTATACGTGGAAGGATGTGCCCCAGAGGCGCTTTACCATGGCGGGGCAGACGTATCCCGAGCCAAGCCCTTATGACAGGCTGATTTTGGACAGGCGGATGCGGTTTGTGGGGGATGCTGCCGCAATTGTGGCCGGGCGGGACGAGAGGGCGGTGGATAAAGCGCTGGGGCTGATCCGGGTGAAATACCAGGTATTGGAACCGGTTTTGGACTTTCGCTGCGCAAAGGATGCCGGGGTGCTGGTGCATCCGGAGGAGGATTGGAAATCGCTGTGCAGCGTGGGGGCCGATAACAGGCGCAACCTGTGTGCAAGCGGTACGGACGGAAGCGGGGATTTGGAAGGTGTGCTGGCGGACTGTGATCTGGTTTTGGAAAATACGTACCATACCAAGGCCAATTCCCAGGCCATGATGGAGACGTTTCGCACTTATACCTGTTTGGATGCCTATGGGCGGCTGCATGTGACCAGTTCCACCCAGATTGTGTTTCATGTGCGGCGCATTCTGGCCAATGCGCTGGGAATCCCCAAATCGCAGATCCGGGTATCCAAGCCCCGTATCGGGGGAGGCTTTGGAGCCAAGCAGACCTGCGTTACGGAGGTGTTTCCGGCTTTTGTCACGTGGAAAACCAAAAAGGCGGCCATGCTGGTTTTTTCCAGACAGGAGAGCCAGACCGCCGGTTCGCCGCGCCATGAGATGGAACTGCGCGTAAGGCTGGGGGCAGACCGGGACGGAACCATCCGGGCCATTGATTTGTATACGCTGTCCAACACCGGGGCTTATGGGGAGCATGGCCCTACCACGGTGGGGCTGTCCGGGCATAAGTCCATTCCCATTTACAATGCCAATCTGGAGGCTTACCGGTTTGGCTATGACGTGGTCTATACCAATTTGCAGGCGGCGGGGGCCTTTCGCGGCTACGGGGCCACGCAGGGGATTTTTGCGCTGGAATGTATGGTGAACGAACTTGCGGACAGGCTGGGGATGGATCCGGTCTCCATCCGGGAAAAAAATATGGTGCGGGAGGGGCAGGTGGCGGCAGCCTACTACCAGGAGCGGATGGATGCCTGTGCGCTGGACCGGTGTGTGCGCCGGGCCGGGGAACTGTTTGCGTGGGAGCAAAAGCCGCTTTCGCAGGATATGGGAAACGGTAAAATCCGGGCCAAGGGGATGGCCCTTGCCATGCAGGGTTCCGGTATCTCCGGGGTGGATGTGGGATCTGCCACGGTCAAATTAAACGACGACGGATTTTATGCGCTGTCCATAGGGGCGGCGGATATGGGAACCGGGTGCGACACCACCCTTTCCCAGATTGCGGCCGAGTGTCTGGAGTGTAGTGTGGACGATATCGTGGTATATGGGGCAGATACCGACAGTTCCCCCTATGATTCCGGATCTTACGCTTCCAGTACCACATATGTGACGGGAAAGGCGGTGGAGAAGGCATGCCTGCAGCTGCGGGAGCAAATCTGTGGGGTGGCGGCGCAGATGCTTGCCTGCGACAAGGATGCCTTGGCTTTTTGTGGCAATACGGTGCGGAGCCTGAACGGGGAGGGGCAGGTGACTTTGGGGGAGATTGCCGCAAAATCCATGTGCGGCAACAGCCAGGCAGTGCAGGCGACGGTTTCCCATTCCTCCCCTATCTCCCCGCCGCCCTTTATGGCGGGGATGGTGGAACTGGAAGTGGACAAGGAGACGGGCAGCGTGGAAATTTTGGACTATGTGGCCGTGGTGGACTGCGGCACGCCTGTCAACAGCAATCTGGTGCGGGTGCAGGTGGAGGGCGGACTGGCGCAGGGAATCGGCATGGCCCTTTATGAGGATATTACCTACGACGAAAGGGGGAAAATCCGGGAGGATTCCCTGATGCAGTACAAAATTCCCACACGTCTGGATATTGCAAGGCTGCGGGTGGATTTTGAGAGCAGCTATGAAAAGACGGGGCCTTTCGGAGCCAAATCCATCGGGGAGGTAGTGATCAACACACCGGCGCCTGCCATTGCCCATGCGATTTATAACGCCACCGGCGTATGGCACAGGGAACTGCCCATCACGCCGGAGAAGGTGTGGATGGGAATGGCAGGGTGCAAAGCGCCCATCCAAAAGGAAGGTGTGCAGAATTGAAAATCCGGATGATTTATCTGGCGGCGGGAAGCGGAAAACGCTTTGGCCAAAACAAGCTTTTATGGGAAATCGGCGGAAAGCCCATGTACCGTTATGGACTGGATGCGTTGGAACAGGTGCTTGTCGCTAAGCCAAATACCTGCCTGACCGTGGTGAGCGGACAGGAGCGGATCCGGGAGGATGTACTTGCAAGAAAAGAAAAATGGGGGGAGCGGATTTGCCTGACGGTTCCTGCTGACAGTGAGAAGGGGATTTCCTATTCCATCCAGGCGGGATTGGGAAGCGGCAGGGCGGATTATTACCTGTTTTTGGTGGCGGATCAGCCCGGTATCCGTGCGGAAACGATTCTGCGCCTGTTAGAGGAGGTTGTTTTGGCGGGCTGTGACGGCGGCTTTGTGGAATGGGAAGGGGAAAGCGGAAACCCTGCGGTGTTTTCCGCAAAGTTTTTGCCAGCCCTGTGGGCATTGGAGGGAGACAGGGGCGGAAAGCGCCTGCTTCTTGACAGGGAAAATATCTGTAAAGTCCAGGCGGGAAGCCGGCAGGAGCTTTGGGACATAGACGAGAAGAAGGATGTGGCCGAAATGGGCAGCGTTGCGTGCCCGCCGGGGCGGGCAGAGGGGAGCGGAAGATGAATTTTTTGGAGGAACGGATTTGTAAGGACGGTATCGTCAAGGAGGGAAATGTCTTAAAGGTGGACAGCTTTTTGAACCACCAGCTGGACATCGCCCTGTTGGAACGGATGGGAGAGGAGTTTGCGCGGCGGTTTGCAGGGGCAAAGATCGACAAAATCCTGACGATAGAGGCTTCCGGCATCGGTATTGCCTGCGTGGCGGCCCGCTATTTTAGTGTGCCCGTGGTGTTTGCCAAAAAGGCCAGAAGTATCAATATAGAAGGGGAAATGTACATTGCGGAAGTGGAGTCTTTTACCCATAAGTGCAAAAACCAGGTGATCGTCTCCAAAAAATTTTTGTCGCCCGGGGAACACGTATTGATTATCGACGATTTTCTGGCAAACGGCTGCGCCCTGCAGGGACTGATTTCCATTGTATCCCAGGCGGGGGCACAGGTGGAGGGAATCGGAATCGCTATTGAAAAGGGATTCCAGAGCGGCGGCAGGACGATACGGAATCTGGGATACCGTTTGGAGTCCATTGCGATTGTGGACGGTATGGATGCCGCTACAGGGGAAATACTATTCCGGGGACAAGAAGTATAAAGTGGGTGACAGTTGCGGACTGTCTGAATTGTCACCAATGTGGAGGTTGGAATGTATCAGATATTGAGTAGGACATTGACGCCGAACCAGATTTTGATGGTGGGAATGCTGGGCACCTTTTTGCTCACCTTTTTTATGCTCAGGCATCCCTTTTCGTTCCTGCCCAGCGACCATGGGCGGGAGTTTGCGGTGAACGGGAGCCTGTCCAAGGGAAAGCTGCGGGGCGTAGGGCTGACTTTTGTGCTGTGCTTTCTGGTGGGAAGCTTTTTGTTTATGCCGGTAGACAGGGAATATGTGATTTATGCCATACTGCTCTTTGCCATGATGCTGAGCGGCTATCTGGATGATGCCTCCAGCGCGCCCTGGAATGAGTACAAAAAGGGACTGATTGATCTGGTGATTTCTGCGGTGGCGGCGGTGACTTTTGTAAATTTTAATGCCACTACAATCTGGGTGGGCTCCATGGAGCTTGCCGTGCCAAAGGCATTGTTTGTGGTTTTGGGCATTATTCTATTCTGGGTGTCCGTCAATGTGACCAACTGCTCGGACGGTGTGGACGGGCTGTGCGCCAGCGTTTGCAGCGTGACGCTGTGCTCCTTTGGCGTGTTGTGCAGCGAAGCGCTGGGAAAATATGCAATGGCGGCCTTTTTATTCATTGCGGTTTTGTTTGCCTACCTGTATTTTAATACATCCCCCAGCAGTATGCTCATGGGCGATGCGGGCTCCCGGTCCCTGGGATTTTTCCTGGCGGTGACGGCACTCAAATCACAGCGGCCTTTTTTGTACCTGCTGTTGGCTGGTGTGGTGATTGTGGACGGCGGTCTGGGGCTGGCCAAAATTTTTTTGAAGCGGTTTTTGAAGATTTCCATCCTGAAAAACACAAGGACCCCGATACATGACCATGTGCGCAGAAAATTTGGATGGTCGGATACGCAGGTGGTGGTGCGGTACGTGATCATTCAGGTGATGCTGGCAGTGGCGGCTTACTGCTTTGTATTTTAGGGAGGGACCGGTTTGGGGCAGTGCGCCATTGCTGGCACGCCACTACGCATGAAAGCCGGTTGCTCCGCGCTGGCGCGCTCACGCAACCGCCGCCGGTATTCGCAATCCGGGCTAACGCCCTCCTTGTTCATACCGGCTTGCCCGCCCGATATCCGGATGTCTGTGCAAGCAAGCTTGCCCATACATCCGGCTGCCGGTCGGGGCTTTCATAGTAAATAATTTTTCACAAAAAAACGTTTTCCATGGAAAACGTTTTTTGTGCATTTGGCTTTAGGAGGGATTTTGTTGTTAACATACTGTTCAAATTTTATGATCATTTTTACGGGCAGATGCCCCAAAATGGGTTTTTCCATTTTATAAAATCTACAATTCCCCCCATTTTTACCTAATTTTTGGGGGTGTTGACAAATTTTCCAAAATGCATAAAATAGAGTTATCGAAAGACAAAAACGACAAAGGTCTTTCGGACACGTACATGTTGGCATTGGTTTTTTGAATGGAAAGGATGTTGCGTGATGAAGCAGATGAAGATTAAACTGAATGCAACGGAAGAAGTGCTGGAATTTGTGAAAGTGGCCGAGAAGTGTGATTTCGATGTGGATGTTTGTCTGGATTCCGCGATTGTGGATGCAAAATCCCTGCTCGGCGTGCTCAGTCTTGGGCTTGCCAAGAACCTGATTGTCCAGTGTCATGGTGAATCCACCGGATTCAACGACGCAATCCGCAAGTTTGCGGTTGCGTAAACAATTTTGCGTACCTCTCTTTTTATATACTATACCCCCTTTTTTGAGACCTTCCTGCCTCCCTCCCCTTTTTGGCAGGAAGGTCTTTTTTTGCGGAAAATGTTGTTTGCAGGCAACCGCGCTCGGCGTGGCGCGTGCGCGTAGCAACCGGCTTTCCGGCGTAGTGGTGCGCCGACAATGGAGCATGCCAGTTTACTTTAAAAGGTTTAAAGTCATTCGGTTAACGTCTGCGGCAGCCCGGGAGGGAAATGACATTGCCCATGAATAGTAACACCTTCTATTCATTTATGGTTGATTAAATTAATAGGGATATTTACATTAGATATTTTAAGTGATATTTTAATTAGGAAAGGAGAATATTTATTATGACAAAAGATGATTATAAAAATTTTAGCCACACATAAAAATGCGGCTCAATGAAACAACTCATTAGGGAGTAGAGGGGTAATGATGAAGCCACTACTTGGATGTATCTATCTTAAAGTTTTTCAAATGGGGGAAAGTTTTTACATGCTGTGATTGGTCAGGCGTGTTTGAACTGCTGTGCTTGAGAAAGGGGATGGGACTGTGAGGCAATTGCCGGTTGGGATAGATGATTTTAAGAAATTAAGGGAAAATGATTATTATTATGTGGATAAGTCCCTGCTCATAAAAGAACTGCTGGACAGGCACAGCGAGGTAAATGTTTTTACACGGCCAAGGCGGTTTGGAAAAACACTGTCCATGAGCATGCTGAAATATTATTTTGAGGATGAATCGGTTTTAGGAGCTTCCTGTATAATTCAAATATAGGAAATTCCAAGAAGGGTGGTTGAT
>CARDPF010000190.1 GCA_948960675.1 uncultured Eisenbergiella sp. | reverse complement strand
CTCCCGCAATCCCCGAGAGCTTTTCTACCTTATCCAGGTTTTCATCCGTCAGCAGTCGGTTCACCTGCTTATCGGCCTGCGTCATGGCCCGGGAATTTTCCGGGTAAGGCTGTCCTTTTTTATATTTCCCTGTCAGAAGCCCCTGCGCCAATGGCGAAAACGGCGTAATTCCGATTCCGTACTGCGTACAGACGTCCATAATCTCATGCTCGATATACCGGTCCATCATATGATATTGGGGCTGCAATACCGTCAATGGGTGCAGGCGGTATTCCCGGATGATTGCCTGTGCTTTTTCCAGCCTTGCCGCCCCCCACTCTTCGCTGACACCGTAATACAAAATTTTCCCCTGATCCACCAGACCGCTTAACGCCCGCAGGGTCTCTTCCATCGGCGTTGCAGTGTCAAAACGGTGGCAATAATAAAGGTCAATATATTCCATTCCCAGATTTTTCAGGGAGCGGTCGATATTTTCCATGATATGCTTTCTGGAAAGCCCCCTCTCATTTACCCCCCTGCCTGTGGGAAAATATACCTTACTGGAAACCACATAAGAACTGCGTGGATACTCCTTCAACACTTTCCCCAAAAACTTCTCTGCTTCCCCGCCGCTATATCCATCCGCGCAGTCGAAAAAATTGACCCCCTGTTCATAGGCCAGCCGAACCGTCTCTTTTGCAACATCCCTTTCTTCTGTACCGGCAAGATTCGTCATCCAGCTTCCCAACGCGATCTCACTGACTTTGAGTCCTGATTTTCCCACATTACGATATTTCATATATACCTCCATGGTTTTTAAAATAATTATGCCATTTCTCACAGCTTTCCCAAAAGACACCTGTAGCACATTGCCGCATCCCGCACTGCATCAATGTTTGCAGCCTCATTATTGTTATGCACGCCCCTCCCCTGCCAGGGCTTGGCATACATGGGGGAAAAACGGACAATTTCCTCCGTCAGGTGCGCAAAATGTCTGGAATCGGTTCCGCCCCCCAGCACAAAGGGGATCACCGGGATTCCCGGATAGACCTCATTTACGCAGTCTTTCATCCTTTGGTAACCGCTTTTTTGTATGTCGCTTTCCGCAACCGCTCCCCTTCCGCCCACACACTCGCAGACCAGGTTGTGCTTTTGGGCCAGCGCTTCCAGGATTGCCGTTATTTCCCCTGTGGAATCCGAAGCCGCAATCCGCACATTGGCTGTCAGGACGGCTTTTTGCGGCATCACATTAAACGCGCTTCCGCCCTCAATCATGGTAAATGCGATCGTGGAACCCAAAAGCTGATCTGCCTGTGTGCAAATCTTACGCAAAACCGGATACTCTCCGCTTTCCTGCGCTGCCAAAAGGAGTTGCTCCCTCATTTTTTCCTTTTCTTCTTTCGTCTCCCCTTTCGCACAGGCCGCCATCTCACGGAGCATGAGACGGTTTCCCTTTCCCAACTCCCGCCTAAAAATTTCCCCGGCTTCTATCTCGTGCATCAGTTCCCCCAACCGTACAATCGCTGAATTTTTAGGCGGGGAGGCCGAATGCCCCCCCTGGGCAAGGGCTGTAAAGCGGTATTCCAGAGAACCTTTCTCCCCGATGGCAAACATGGCGGCCCTTCCTTCCACCATGCCCATAAAATTGTCACAAATGGTTCCGCCCTCGTCATATACCGTTTCAAAACGAATCCCCTCTTTTTCCAAAAGACCGGCCGCAAGGGCCGTGGTATCACCGCCGACCTCCTCGTCACAGGAAAGATAAAGCCAAATTTCCCTTCCCGGCATCCAGTCCTCGCCCAAAAGCTGATCCAGTGCCGATAGCAGGGCACACTGCGGCCCCTTCATGTCCTGCGCCCCTCTTCCCCAGACGATGCCTTTTTCGGTGAACCCCAAAAAAGGGGGATGCTCCCACAATCCGGTATCCCCTGCAGGAACCACATCCATATGTCCGGTAAAAAGAACCGGCAGCCCTTCCCTGCCCTTTCCCACAAACCGAAGAAGCCGTGCCTCCCCCACTTCGATCATATGGGCCCTGAAAAACACATTCGGGAATTCTTTTTCCAGATACTCCCTGTACTCCTTTATATGATACTCTTTTTCATTTCCCTTCCCGCTTACAGTGGGAATACTGACCATACCGGACAGCTTTCTCCCTATTTCTTCAAACATATACGCCCTCTTTTTCCTCTATGGCCCAACAATGCTGTCGGAAGCAATATCCTGCTGCAAGGCATGCATACTCTTTTCCAGATCACCGTCATACAATGCCTGATAAATTCCCATGTGGGGGGCCGAATCGGAACTGGAGTCCATGGTGTTTTGATCCTTATACCACCGTCTTGCATAAATGCGCTTATGGATCTGCAGGCTTTCCGTCAGGAAACGAATCAGGATCTGATTGTTCCCATAAGAAGCCAGCAATAAATGAAACTCCTCGTTAAATTTCCAGATCTCCCAGACATCCATATTCTCGCTGACACAGGAACGTGTAATCTGCTCTTTGATTTCAGCCAAATGATACTGTACAATATCGGAAAAGTTGCTTCTTAAGGCCTCCATTTCCAAAAGTGTCCTCATCCGGATCACGTCCTTTTCGTCCTTGTCCGAAAGCTTCACTACCACATACCCATAACGCGGAATGATCTTTAAAACCCCCTCGCTGCAAAGCCTGATCAGCGCCTCCCTTACAGGCGCCTTGCTGACGCCAAATACTTCCATCAGCTGGCTTTCGTTAAAAACAATTTCATCCTGTGTCGCGTTCCGGATAATCATCTCCAATATTCCGTCATGCACCTTGTCGGTTAGTGTCTCCTTCTTGGGTTTTACCAGTTCCATATATGCCCCCTACGCTTTCTCCTGCAATTTTTCACGGATTACAGCTTCCAGTATAGCATATCCCCAGATACCCGGCAAGCAGCCCCCTTACCCTCTATCCGCCCAGTCATGGTTTTTGATCCTCTCATATTCCTCCATGGTAATCGTCAAAATCGTGCCGTGTTTAAATCCATACGGAAATGCAAATGCCTGATCGGAACGCAAAAATTCTCCTGAGCGAAGGCTCTGCGCAATAAAGGGAACATACCCTTGCCCTGCCCCCGGCACACCATAATAATCCAAAAACAGACACCACCTTCCATCCGCCAGCCGGACTGCCGTGGGCGCTTCATAAAGCCCGCTCTCTATGCCCTCCATACTCCGGTCAAAGGCTTCCACCCTTCTGTAAGGGCCTGTGACATGCTCTGCGCAAAGCAGAATCACCTTGGACGGATTGCACTCGCTTTTTACGAACAGATAATAGAGCCCGTCCTCCTCATAAATGGCGGAGTCTATAATCCCGCTGTCCTCTTTTTGGTACAATACCTGCGGCGTTGAAAAACTCCGGAAATCCTTCGTCCTGCTGTAATAAATCTTCTTCGCCCCATATCCGTTTTCGGCATGGGCAGACGACCAATGAAGCAGGTAGTCCCTTTCTTCCTTATCGAAAATAATATCGGGAGCCCACAGACAGCCAAAGTCCTTTGTACCGATCTTCACCAGACGCTGCTCCGTCCAGTCCACCAGATTCTCCGATTCCCATACGGAGAAATTCTTACTCCCGTGCCTTCCGATCTCCTGCCAGGACTTGTGGTATTGGTTTCTCATCCCGTAAGAAAGACTTAAATCTGTCGCAAAAATATAGAATTTTCCTGTCTGGGAACAGCGGATAACCGTGAAATCCCGCACTCCCTTATCCCCGTAATAAGCCCAGAGTACCGGCAATCCATGATTGACCGCCTCCCAGCAAAAACCGTCACGGCTTAAGCCAAAATATACCTGCTCACCGTCCGGCGTTGTCTTTTCCCTGAAATGGACAAATAAATACGCCTGCATATAGTCTCCTTATCCTGTTGCAAAACCGTCAGAATGCCGCCCAAAATGTTAACATTACCCCACAACATTACCGGCACCTGCAATCTTCCTGCGATTTACAGGCTTCTGGCCGCCTCCACGATCCAGCGAATCCTCTCCCGGTCTATCCTTGCGTCAATCGTACAGTCCCCGCCAAGCATCAGTCCCCTTTTTCCATGATCGAGAATCAATTCCCTGGTATAATCCTGCAGTTCCTGCTTCGTGCCGTTATAAATAATCCCTTCCTGCACCTTTCCGTCCCAATGCGTCTCAAAACCCCCCAGGGATGTCTTGTTTCCGAAATACCCCCTTCCCTCTTCCAAGCCCATTCCTTCTACATAGACAGCCCAGTTCATCACCTTTGCCGGATAATCTTTCCACAGTTCCAGCCGGTTTCTGGCCCCTGCCCATCCGCACATATGCATGATATTATTTTCCGAAAACCGGTTGGCATGCTCCAAAACATAAAGATCGCTGGGGGCGACCACCGCTTTGTATTCCTCCGCCAAAAACCGGTCATATTCCCCGCTCTGTACGCAATAATATACCCCGTCACAGCCTGCCTCCGTAATCAAAAGTTCTGCCAGCAGCGCATTGGACCATGCAATGGCATCCAGTGCATGCATGACTGCGGTGCGGTCCTGCCGTACATGGGCCATCACCGTCTTATCATCCAGCCCGACCGCCTCCGCACCGAAGCGCAGGGAAGAAAAAGGGGCAAACACATTGTAAAACACACAACGCTCTTTTCCGATTTCATTTACAATCGCTTTCGCCCGGTCAACCTGCTCTTTGATAAACGGATGGTCTTTTGCAAGCGGTTCCACCTTTTTCCAGTCGGCGCTACACCGCACCTGTGGAAGGGGAAAGGGAAAATACCCGTCACACATTATTTTCACGAAATCCAAATCCGTTTCCCTGTAATACTTTAAATGCGCCCGTACACAGGCGTCCCCAGACGCCTCTTCGCCCCCAAAGTGAAACCAAAACCCTACGGGAACATGATCCACCTTTTCTTTGTTCATCGCTGCCAATACTCTTGTCCTTTTGTCCATTTTCCACTCCGTTTCTGTGCTGCACATTCCAACACCCGTTTATCCTTAGTTACAAAGCATCAAATCCAAAATCACCCTGTCCGCTTCTTCCATTCCGTTTCTTCCAAGCTTTCCAAGATTTTGAATGCTTTTTTCCACATTTTCGCCTGTGATTCCGTCCATCCTGCCCGCACCATGATGATTCATGGCTAACGCGGCGCTCTGAAAGGCACTGGCCACAACCGCCGCGATTTTAAGGGCACAGCCCGCCTTTGCCCCGTCACAGATCATACCGGAAACCGTGGCGATCATATTCTGTACCGCATCCTCAATCTGTCCTGTACTGCCGCCCTGCATATAAACAAGGGCACAGCTGACCCCGATTGATGAGCCTACCCCGCAGCCGCACAGGGCAGACAGCTTTCCGATATAATATTTGACATGAATCGTTACCAGACAACTAAGCGCCAGCGCCCTGTAAAGCGTCCCTGCATCCAATCCCTTCTCCTGCGCATATGCGATCACCGGCACAGTTGCTGTCAGGCCCTGATTCCCGCTTCCGCACACCGTCATAACCGGCAGTGTCCCCCCTGCCATCCGCAGGTCGGCTGCAGCGGCTGTCATGGACACTGCGATATTTTGTACGGAATTTTCATGGTTCAGTTCTGCCTCACCCAAAATATCCCGCCCCACATGCAGGCCATAATCCCCTTCCATTCCCGCTTTCGCAACGGCTCCGTTGAGCCTGATACAGGGCTCCAAAAAAGAAAGCCTCTCCACCCCAACTGACCGGATACAGTCAACAATATCGCGAATGGTCATGTCGTGTCCGCCGTCCCCGTTCTCTGCCCTGGCGCGATCCTTTCTGCCAAAGACAATCCTTTCTCCATGCCGGATTTCCACCACATTGGTATGGCTGTCCTCTATGATGACACAGACCTCGTCACCCTTATCCGCAAGCAGGACTTCTATGTAAAGCTTTTTATCCGTGTGGGCCAGTTCCACCTGCACATGCCCTGCCAAAGCCTCTGCCGCTTCCATTTCCTCACCGGAAACGGAATGCAGAACCTCCAGCTTCGCCTGCGGATCCCCGCCGGTGGCTCCCATTGCAGCTGCAATTTCCACCCCTACCATGCCCGTTTTGGGAATTCCCACCCCCCGGGCATTCTTAAGGACATTCCGGCTCAGCCTGACCGTAATTTTTTCCGGAACGCTGCCCAACTCCGATTTGGCCAAGGCCACTG
>CARDPF010000189.1 GCA_948960675.1 uncultured Eisenbergiella sp. | reverse complement strand
ACACCATTGCGCTGGAGGAAGTGGAACGCATTTTTGTGGGGATGGGCTATGAGGTGGTGGAAGGCCCCGAGATAGAAAAGGACTATTATAACTTTGAAGCACTCAATATCCCAAAGGATCATCCGGCCCGGGACGAGCAGGATACCTTTTATGTGAATGAAGAGATTGTACTGCGCACCCAGACATCCCCGGTGCAGGTACGCACGATGGAGAAAGGAAAGCTTCCCATCCGGATGATTGCGCCCGGCAGGGTATTTCGTTCCGATGAGGTGGATGCCACCCATTCCCCGTCTTTCCATCAAATTGAAGGATTGGTCATTGACCGGCATATCACTTTTGCGGATTTGAAGGGAACGCTTGCGCAGTTTGCCAAAGAATTGTTTGGGGAGGAAACGAAGGTGAAGTTTCGGCCCCATCATTTCCCTTTTACGGAGCCCAGCGCGGAGGTGGATGTCAGCTGCTTTAAGTGCGGCGGCAAGGGCTGTAGGTTCTGCAAGGGATCCGGCTGGATTGAAATTCTTGGATGCGGCATGGTACATCCCAGGGTGCTTTCCATGAGCGGTATCAATCCGGAGGAGTATTCCGGTTTTGCATTCGGCGTGGGCTTGGAGCGCATTGCCTTATTAAAATATGAAATAGATGATATGCGTCTGCTTTATGAAAACGACGAAAGATTCCTGAAACAATTTTAAAAAAAGAGCAAAACTGGAAGCGGAAAGGAAAAAGAATATGAATACGGCATTATCCTGGATCAAGGCATATGTACCCGGCCTTGACTGTACCGATCAGGAGTATTTCGACGCGATGACACTGAGCGGCACAAAAGTGGAAGGGTATGAGAGGACGGATAAAAACCTGGAAAAAATCGTGGTCGGCCGGATTGACAAGATCGAGAGGCATCCCGATGCGGATAAGCTGATTGTCTGTCAGGTAGATGTGGGCGCTGGGACGATACAGATTGTGACCGGGGCGTCCAATGTAAAAGAAGGCGATAAGGTTCCGGTGGTTTTGGACGGCGGAAAGGTGGCGGGCGGCCACGACGGCGGGCCACTGCCAAAAGAGGGAATCAAAATCAAAGCCGGTAAGCTGCGGGGGATTCCCTCCTGCGGCATGATGTGTTCCATTGAGGAACTGGGAAGCAGCAGGGACATGTATCCGGAAGCCCCAAAAGAAGGTATTTACATTTTCCCGCAGGATACGCCGGTGGGAACGGATGCGGTGGAAGCGCTTGGCCTGCGGGATACGGTTTTTGAATATGAGATCACCAGCAACCGTGTGGACTGCTATAGTGTGCTGGGCATTGCCAGGGAGGCCGCGGCAACTTTCCGCAAGCCCTTTGTCCCCCCTGTGGTACAAAAGGTGGGGAACCGGGAGGATGTCCGCGACTATGTGTCGGTGGAAGTACAGGACAGGGATCTTTGCAGCCGGTATTGTGCAAGGGTCTGCAAAAATATCGTGATTGCACCCAGCCCCAAATGGATGCAAAGGAGACTGGCGGCGGCCGGAATCCGTCCCATCAATAACCTGGTGGATATCACCAACTACGTGATGGCCGAATACGGACAGCCCATGCACGCGTTTGACTTAGACAAAGTGGAGGGGCACAAAATCGTTGTGCGCCGCGCCAAGGACGGCGATACCTTCCAGACATTGGACGGACAGATCAGAAAGCTGGACTCCGAAGTGCTCATGATCTGCGATGCCGAAAAGGAGATCGGCATTGCCGGTATTATGGGGGGCGAAAACAGCAAAATTACGGATGAGGTAAAAACCGTTCTGTTTGAGGCCGCGACCTTCAACGGCCCCAATATCCGTAAGTCCGCCAAGCGGATCGGGATGCGCACGGAGGCTTCCGGTATTTTTGAAAAAGGATTGGATCCTGTCAACGCGGCCATGGCCATCGACCGCGCCTGCCAGCTGATTGAAGAACTGGGCTGCGGGGAAGCTGTGGGCGGCATGGTGGACGTGTGCGAGCCGATCCGGCCGCTGCGCCGCATTGTTTTTGAGCCGGATAAAATCAACCGCTTTCTGGGAACGGACATCGGCCGGGAAGAGATGCTGGCCATCTTTGCAAGGCTGGAACTGCGGTATGACGCTGCCGCCAACGAGATTGAGGTTCCCTCCTTCCGGCAGGATCTGGAAGGGTTTGCAGATATTGCGGAGGAGGTGGCAAGGTTTTTCGGGTATGATAAAATTCCGGATACCCTGCCTTCCGGGGAAGCCACGGCGGGAAAAGTTTCCTTTAAGGAAAGGATTGAGCAAAAGGCCAGGGACATTGCGGAATACTGTGGTTTTTCCCAGGGGATGTGTTATTCTTTTGAAAGCCCGAAGGTGTTTGACAGGCTGTTACTTCCGGCAGACAGCGCACTGCGCAATGCCGTTACAATTTCCAATCCGTTAGGGGAGGATTTTTCCATTATGCGCACCATTTCCCTAAACGGTATGCTCACGAGCCTTGCTACCAATTACAACCGGAGAAACAAGGATGTCAGGCTCTATGAATTGGGCAATATTTACCTGCCGAAATCGCTGCCCCTGACCGAACTGCCGGACGAACGCATGCAGTTTACCCTTGGATTTTACGGAGACGGGGATTTTTTCACCATGAAAGGCGTGGTGGAGGAATTTTTGGAGCATGTGGGCATGGCTAAGCGGCCCGTCTACGATCCGGATGCCCAAAAACCGTTTTTGCATCCAGGACGGCAGGCCAATGTGGTGTATGATGGAAAGGTGATCGGTTATCTGGGGGAGGTACATCCCAAGGTTGCCGCAAATTATGAAATTTCCACGCGGGTGTACGTTGCCGTGATGGATATGCCCTGCATTGTGGAGAAAGCGACCTTTGACCGCAGATATGAAGGGATCGCCAAATATCCGGCAGTGACCAGGGACATCAGTATGGTGGTTCCCAAGGATGTGCTGGTAGGGCAGATTGAGGCGGTAATTGCACAGCGGGGCGGGAAAATTCTGGAAAGCTTTGCACTGTTTGATATTTATGAGGGCGCGCAGATTCAGGAAGGATTTAAATCCGTCGCCTATACGATCACGTTCCGTGCCAAGGACAGGACCCTTGCGGATGCGGATGTTACGGCTGCGATGAAAAAAATCTTAAACGGCCTGGAGGGGCTCGGAATCGAACTGCGGGCATGACCTTTTCAATATGCATCAGCATTACGGTTTGGTAAAAGGCCAAACCATGACATACAGATTATGGATACGGGAGATAAGCATGGAAAACATACCCTTTAATGCCGGGCCGATTAACAACGAGGTGGATTTTTGCCGTGTGTTTGATTCGGACACGAAAAGGAAAATCGAGAAAATTTTTGTGGACAACCGGATTTCCTACTATTGCCAATATGAGGATAAAGGGTTTTTCCACAGCTTATTAAAACCCCGTCAGGACGCGGCCTGTGTGTTTCGGATCCATGACGCGGAGGTTGCCCGGGCGAAGGAACTTTTGCGCAAAGCGCTTGGGGAAAGTAAAAAAAAGAAAAAGGAGAAAGAGGACAAAAAAAATGAACAAGGATAACGTTTGGACAAAGTATGACGACGAAAAGCTGGCGCAGGTGGAAGCGCTGGCAAAGGAGTACCGGGACTTTTTGGACAACGGCAAAACCGAACGGGAATGCGCGGACGTCATTGTAAATATGGCCGAGGCGGCAGGATACCGGGAACTTCCGGAATGCATCCGGGAGGGAAAAAGGCTTTCTGCCGGGGATAAGGTTTATGCGGTTTTGATGAATAAGACGGTAGTCCTGTTCCAGATGGGAACAAAGCCCATGACGCAGGGACTAAATATTTTGGGGGCGCACATTGATTCCCCAAGGCTGGATATCAAACAAAATCCCCTCTATGAAGATACGGAACTGGCTCTTTTGGATACCCACTATTACGGCGGCGTAAAGAAGTACCAGTGGGTGACCATTCCCCTTGCCCTCCATGGCGTAGTGGTGAAAAAGGACGGTACGGTGGTGGAAATCAATATCGGGGAGGATGAGGAGGATCCGGTATTTTTCATCTCTGACCTGTTGGTGCACCTGTCCGCAGAACAGATGGAGAAAAAGGCTTCCAAGGTCATAGAAGGGGAGGCGCTGGATATCATTGTGGGCAGCAGGCCGCTTGACGGGGAAGAAAAGGATGCCGTGAAGGCTGGCATTTTGAAGCTGTTACAGGAAACCTACGAAATTGGGGAAGAGGATTTCATTTCTGCGGAACTGGAAGTGGTTCCCGCCGGAAAATCCCGTGATGCCGGGTTTGACAGGAGCATGATTTTGGGATACGGGCAGGATGACCGGGTATGCGCCTTCACCTCCTTAAAGGCGATGCTGGAAATCGGGCAGACAGAACGTACCGCATGCTGCATTTTGGTGGATAAGGAAGAGATCGGAAGTGTGGGCGCAACCGGCATGCAGTCCCGTTTCTTTGAAAATACGGTAGCTGAGGTAATGGAACTTGCCGGGGAATACAGCGAATTAAATCTGCGCAGGTGTCTGGCGGCATCCAATATGCTTTCTTCCGATGTGAGCGCGGCTTTTGATCCTGGCTATGCGTCCTGTTTTGAGAAGAAGAACGCGGCGTATTTCGGAAAGGGCATGGTATTTAATAAGTTTACCGGTGCAAGGGGAAAATCCGGCTCCAATGACGCCAATGCAGAGTATATGGCGCATATCCGTTCCATTATGGAGGACGGCGGCGTGGCATACCAGACGGCGGAACTGGGCAAAGTGGATTTGGGCGGCGGCGGAACCATCGCATACATTTTGGCGCTGTACGGGATGAATGTGATCGACTGCGGCATCGCCGTGCTTTCCATGCACGCCCCCTGGGAGGCGACCAGCAAGGCAGATATTTATGAGACCACCTGCGGATACCGTGCATTTTTGGAGAAAGCGTGCCTGTAATGGGGGATGGCGCAGTAGGCTTAAAAACGGCGGACTATGCGTTTGACCTGCCAAAAGAACTGATTGCGCAGGATCCGCTTTGGGATCGTGCCGCCTCAAGGCTTCTGGTGCTGGATAGGGCTACCGGGGGCATACGCCACCATTGCTTTCGGGACATTTTGGAATATTTACGCCCCGGCGATTGTCTGGTGCTCAATGACACGAAGGTGATTCCCGCGCGCCTGTTAGGGGTGCGGGAGGATACCGGCGGGGCAGTGGAAATCCTGCTGTTAAAACGCCATGACAAGGACCGGTGGGAAACGCTGGCCAAACCCGGCAGGAAGCTGCGGCCGGGTGCAAGGGTGGCTTTTGGGGACGGCAGGCTGCGCGGAGAGATAGAGGACGTATTGGAGGACGGAAACCGTCTGGTGCGTTTTTCGTATGAGGGGATTTGGGAGGAGGTTTTGGACAGCCTTGGGGAGATGCCCCTGCCCCCCTATATCACCCACAAACTGCAGGATAAGAACCGTTACCAGACGGTATACGCCAAATACGAGGGGTCTGCAGCGGCCCCTACTGCGGGACTGCATTTTACAAGGCAGCTTTTGGAGCAGGTGCAGGAAAAAGGGATTATTCCCGTTTATGTGACCCTGCATGTGGGGCTTGGGACCTTCCGCCCCGTGAAGGTAGACAACGTGTTGGAGCACCATATGCACACGGAGTTTTACCAGGTATCCGAAGAAGCAGCCCGGCAGATCAACCATGCCAGAAAAAACGGGCACCGGGTGATATGCGTGGGTACAACCAGCTGCCGTACGGTGGAAAGTGCGGCCGACGAGACAGGCCATTTGGAGGCTTGCTGCGGGAATACGGATATCTTTATTTATCCGGGGTATCGTTTCAAGGTTATGGATGCCCTGCTGACCAATTTCCATCTGCCGGAATCCACCCTTGTGATGCTGGTGTCTGCGTTTGCAGGGAGGGAAAGGGTGCTGGGGGCCTATGAGGAAGCGATCCGGCAGAAATACCGTTTTTTTTCCTTTGGGGATGCGATGTTTATCTATTAACACCGTTTTCGTACATTTGTAAACAGATAGAAAATCGTAAAAAGGCTTGGGAATGGGATTCCTGGGCCTTTTGTGAATAAAATGTTTAATTGTAAAATACTGCTTGACGCAAGGCACATTCGCACGCTAAAGTATAGTTATCGGAAGGGGAACCCAAAATGCCGAACATCATTTACACCAAAAAGGCAAGGAAAAGCATCAAGTCCCTGGAT
>CARDPF010000188.1 GCA_948960675.1 uncultured Eisenbergiella sp. | reverse complement strand
CGTGCAGCATTGGAACGCATGGTTTCATGCGATGGTTTTTTTGCAGGACCGTTCCAAATATCCGCTGCAGTTGTTTTTGCGGGAGATTTTGCTGAGCGGTAGCATGACGGACATTGCGGCGGGTTCCACCGGGGAGGATGTGAACAATGTCCTGACCATGAATATGCTCAAATATTGTACGATCGTGGTTTCCACCCTGCCGATTCTGTGCATATATCCTTTTTTGCAGAAGTATTTTGCCAAAGGGGTGATGATCGGGTCGGTGAAGGAATAGGGGGACGGCATGAAACAGGACAAACTTTTGCCATACATACGCCCGGGATCCCCCTTTTTATGGGTGGGGCAAGAAAGCCTGCAGCCAAACCGCTATTATCTGTTTCGCGCAGAGTTTTTTGCGGACAGGGAAAGGATGCCGGTGCGGTTGTGGATTTCCGCATGTAAAAAATACAGGCTTACCTTAAACGGGCGCAGGGTGGGGCAGGGGCCTCCCCCGGCGGTGGAATACGGCAATACGGTTGACTGCTATGATATTGAAAAAAGGATTGTGCCGGGAAGCCTAAACTGTCTTGCGGTGGAGGTACAGGACATGGAGGGCAGCCGGGACGCGTATCTGGTTGTCTGGACACAGGACCGGGACGGCGCGTTATGTACGGAATTTACGCAGGAAACGTTCCGGGTATGTACAGCCCCCATGTGGGAGCAGGATACCCAGATTGATATGCAAAACAGCAATGTGCGTTACCAGGAACACTATGATGCCCGCAGGGAGCCTGTAGGCTGGAAGGATTTGGGCTTTGACGATGGCGGCTGGGCGCATCCTATCGTGCGGGGGCCGCTGCCCCTTTTGCAGCGGGAAATTCCTTTTTTGACGGAAGAAACGGTATATGCGCGGGCGCTTGCCTGTGTGGAGGAAAGCCTTGCCCTTGTAAACCGGGTGCGCAGGCAGGATTTGAGTATCGCGCTTTCCCTGGCAGGCAGGCCGGTGGAATATAGTCTGGTAGGGCAGGCGGAAAATTTACTCCAAAAAGAGGGGGATTCCCGTTTCGCAAGCAGCAATGCCCATCAGGATCACAGTTTTTTGGTGGATGGCTATTATGACCCCTGCGTGGTGCTGGATTTTGGAAAGGTCATCACCGGGTATCTTGTGTTTGATGTGGAAGGGCCTGCAGGGGCGGTAATAGACGTAGGGTATGCCGAACGGCTGGTGGACGGGCATTTTGTCAACAGTCTGGAAACCCTGCATGCTTCCGGACGCTATATTTTGCGGGAAGGACGCCAGCGGTTTTGCTTTTTTTCCTGGGAGAGCATGCGGTTTCTCAAGCTGCGTTTCCGCGATTGCTTTACGCCTGTCACCGTGCATTCGGTGCATGTGCAAAAAAGCGCGTATCCGTATGCAGAAAGGGGCAGTTTCCGGTGTGGGATAGGACAGCTTAACCGGCTGTTTGAGATTTGCCAATATACGCTCAAGCTGTGCAGCCAGGACTTTATCATGGATACGCCGTGGCGCGAGCAAAACCAGTGGTGCGGGGACGCCAGCGCAGTCACTCTGGGCGGCATTTATGCCTGCTTTGGGGATACCAGGCTGCCGGGGAAATTTTTGCAGCAGGCAGGGATGGTGCAGCTGCCCCATGGCTTGGTCAAGTTTACTACCCAAAATTGGGGGACGGGGGAATGGCGGGAAGCGACGGTGGATTATTCCCTCTGGTGGGCGGACGCTTTGTGGAACCATTATGTCTATACAGGGGAGATTGGGTGGATACAGCGGTATTGGCCCCATGTATGCAAGCTGGCTTATGCGCTGGCAGAACAGATTGACGAAAACGGGCTTTTGGGGGACATGCCCTACAGGGCGTTTATTGATTGGGCCTTTGTGGACGGCGTGGATTGGATGCAGGATTTTGTCGTAGGGGAAAATGCGTTTCTAAACGCCCAGTTTTTCGGGGTCGCAAAAAAAATGGGGGAGATGGCGCGGCTGATGGGCGACCGGCATATGGAAGGACTGCTGAAACGGGTTCGCGACGGGATCCGCTGCTCCTTTTACAAAAGATTTTTCGACGCCCAAAAGGGCTGCTTTGCGGACGCAAACTTTGACGGCCGGTTATCGGATCACGTCGGTGAGCATGCCAATATGGCAGCCATTTGCTGGGGCCTGTGTGAGGGCAGGCAGGCGGAGGAAATTGCGGAGGCGGTGCTGGTAAAAAGGACGCAGCCGTTTACGGTGGCGGAGCCCTTTGGAACCATGGTTACGCTGCGCGCCTTGGATAAAATCGGCCGTATGGGACTGGCCTACCGGGTTTTGCGAAAACGCTGGGGCGCATGGATGGTGGATAGGGGATTTACCTCCACGCCGGAGGAATGGGGCGCAAACGGCAGTTTCCGTAGCGGTTCCTATCAGGGGATCATGCGGAGCCTCTCCCATGCCTGGTCGGCGGGCCCGGCCCAATTTATGATCCATCATACCATCGGCTTAGAGATTGTCACACCGGGCTGTGGCAGGATCCGTCTGCATCCTGCAGATATCGGCACGGATTACCGCATTGTATGTCCGCTGCCCCAGGGGGATTTGACGGTAGAAAGAAAAGAAGGAAAAGTGGCGTATTGTGCGCCAAAAGGAGTGGAGGTATCAATTGGCTAAAAAAATGCAATTTAGTTTTCCGTACGCAGATCATTTATATGAAAATCCGCTCCCGGACAGCCGGGAACCGGATATAGAACCCTATGCGGGGGGAACCAGGTTTGCGTATCCGTTTTCGCTGGAATGGCAGCCCCTGCAAACGCTGGGGCTTTTGGATGTGACAAAACCGCCTTTTTTGGCGGATCCTAGCGGGCAGAGGGATTGTACGCAGGCATTGAACGAAGCGATCAGGACCGCCCAGCGCTACCATGCCGTGTGCTATTTCCCGTTGGGGACATACCGGATTTCGGATACCCTGCAGGCACAGCAGTATATTTGGTGGGACGATTATCCCTATGATGAATACCGGATTGTACAGCGGACCTATCCGGTGGTATTGATGGGGGAACGCAGGAAAGAGGAAGACGGAAAGGTGCGGCGGCCGACCATTTACCTGGCCCCGTACTCGGAAGGCTTTACCTTTCGTGACAGCCATAAAGAGGTGATCCATGTGTTCAACGGGGCAGTCCCCCAGGCAAACGCGGCGCCGGCAAGTATCGAAAACATGATCACCGGTCTGCACATTGAGATCGGGAAAGGAAATGTGGGGGCGGTAGGCGTGTCGTTTTACGCCGCGCAGGGCTGTTCCATGGAGGATTGTGTGATAGACGTGGGAGACGGATACTGCGGCTTGTGGGGAGCGGCCGGAAACGGGGGCAGCCACGCGCAGAATCTCATCCGGGGGGGACGCATAGGGGCAGATTTGTCCAAGGGCACGCCGGGGGCTGCGATGAGCGGTTTTGTCTTTGACCATCAAAAGGAGCATGCGATCGTTGCAGGGGCCAAGCAGGCAGTGGATTTTGTGGGCTGCGCCATCTATACGGCATCCCTGCTTCCGCCGGTGGTATCCTTTGGGGGAACCTATGAACTGTTTCACCAGGGGCAGCTTTCCCTGATTGACTGCACCGTGGCGTTTGATGCGCCCATGGGGCCGGGAAAAATACAGGCGGCCCTAAGCTGCCGGGAGAGTATGTATCTGCGCAATGTGTATGTGCGCAATGCCACGCATTTTGTATGGAACCCGGACGGCTCCCGCCTTGCCACACCGTCAAACGGTTGGAGCCGGGTGGAAGAATTTGCCCATGGGGTAGGTTCCATGCCCCATGAGGGGCGGGTATATCCCTCCCCCATTTATATAGAAGGGGAAAAACTGCCTGAGAGTACCTGGTGTAGCAGGGTGGAAAGCGCTGCGCCGCCTTTGGATCTGCTCAAAAAGCACCGCTATGAACTGCCGCTGTGGCAGGACGTGCTTGCGTATAACGTAAAAAATTTCGGGGCGGCAGGGGACGGCATTGCGGACGATACACAGGCCCTGCAGCGCGCCATAGACCAAAACGAGTACGTGTTTCTTCCCAAGGGCTATTACCGGATCACGGATACGCTCCGTCTGCGGGCGGATACCAAGCTGGTGGGGGTTTCCCAGGGACTTTCCCAGATACTGGTCACACAGCATGGGGACGGGGCGTTTGCCAAAGCAGGGGAAGCGGTACCGGCCATTGATACGCCGGATTGTGCAAAGGCGTCTGTTGTTTTGGCATACTGCGGACTTGTGACATCCAGGGAACAGCCCAACATATATGCGTTGCGGTGGCGTGTGGCGGGCGATTCCGTATTGCGCAATTTTGCTTTCTATGCAGATGTGGGATACCGCATTACCTGGATCACGAAAGAGCGCTGCCACCCGTGGATTTTGGTCACGGGAAACGGGGGCGGCAGATGGTACAATTTCTGGTGCGATATCACACAGGGGGGAAAAGATTACCGCATCCTGCGGGTGCAGGGGACGCGGCAGCCCTTTGCGATTTACGCCTGCAATGTGGAGCACTCCCGCTCCGATTATGAGATGGACATTCTGGATTGTAAAAATATTGTGATTTATAACCTGAAAAGCGAGTGTAATACGCCGGATCTGCTGATCAAGGATTCCGCAAATATCGCGCTGTTTTCCCAGGGGGGCGATGCCACCACTTACCCCGGCGGCGCGCTGTACCACATCGAAAACTGTACCGATTTTACCGCTACCCTGCTCTACGATTACCGCATCAACTGCAGCGGCCACGGGCCGGAATACTTCAGCGGCACATGGTTTGATCCCGATACCTGGCATATGCTGACGGAGCGTGCGCCGGACGGCAGCGTGGTCACGACGCCGCCCTGCGAAAGACCCTGCCTGTATAAAAGGGGCCATTACAGGGACTGTTAACTATGAAAGTTCCAAAACCTACAAGCAGGACTGCGCACCTGCTGCGCAGTCCGTACACGCACCATGCGGCAGAGCCGCATGTGTGCATGCCCTTCATAGGAACCCCCCTCTCATATATGGTGGCGCGCCGACAATGGCGCATGCCGTTTTAGAATTAGGATAAGACCTAATTTGCGCCCGCGTTCCAACAGTAGGAACACAGGCAGGAATGGAGACTTTTATGGATAAAAAGAATCAAATCAAGGGGGCGGTGTATTTCCCGTCCCGGGCCTATAACGCTTACCAGACGTGGCTTTATTTTGACGAAAAGGAAATTGCCAGAGATTTTGGTTATGCAAAGGATGCCGGTTTGAACGCCCTGCGCATTTTTACCAGCTATGAATACTGGCAGGAGGAACCGGAGGCGTTCTGGCAAAAATGGGAGACCCTGCTGGCGCTGGCGGCACAGCGGGACATTTTGGTGATGCCCATCCTGTTTGAAAACTGCGGCAGGGAACTGTCACAGGAAAATAAGCTGGACCAAAACCCGTATACCGCCGTGTGCATACAGTCGCCTGGGCATGCAGTGACGACAGGAAATAAGGAGCTTTGGGAAGGGCCTGCCGTATACGTCCGGGAATTTATGGGACGCTATGCCGGTGACGAAAGGCTTGCGGCCATCGAGACGATGAACGAACCCCATGAGGAGACCGGGGATATCCCTTTTGCACAATTTATTACCCAGACCGCATACGGCTTGCGGAAAAGCGTGCCTTTGAGCGTGGGCTGTATGCGCCTGCACCATAACCTGTATTTTGCCCAGTGGCTGGGGGTCTATCAGTTTCATGATAATTTCCCTTCCGACATGGAAGCGTTCCGGAAAGAACTCAGGGAAGCGGCCAGCCTGCAGGAAAGGACGGGAAAACCGGTGTGGCTTTCGGAATGGCAGCGCCTGCGGCTGGGCGGGCCCGGATGGAAGCAGGCGGTGATTCCGAAAAAAGACAAGACGCCGGATCTTGCTTCCCTTGCGGAGGCGGTTTATGAAAGCGGACTGGGAAGCTTTTTCTGGTCGCTGATGGTAAAACCGGCGTATTTGCCGGATCAGCGGATCAACGGGACGATCAACGGGTTGTTCCATGAGGACGGGCGCGTGTATAGCGGGGCGGATTACCGGGCCGTTTCGGGAAAAGAAATAGCGCCGGAAGTGTTGGCGCAGGCTCCCGGCTGGTATGCGGCGCAATTGGGTTAGCAGTTACCATTCACGGGCAATGTCATTTCGTTTAGTCATGGGTTTTGGGAGACATGCCAACGGGCGGGGAAGGCGGCTCCTTTTGCAGGCCGGA
>CARDPF010000187.1 GCA_948960675.1 uncultured Eisenbergiella sp. | reverse complement strand
GTGGCGCCGCCAAAAAGCGGCATGGGGGTTTCCTATGAAAGTCCCAAAACCTACAGGCAGGACTGCGCACCCGCTGCGCAGTCCGTACACGCACCATGCGGCAGGGCCGCATGTGTGCATGCCCTTCATAGGAAACCCCCTTCCTATATGGTGGCGCCGCCAAAAAGCGGCATGGGGGTTTCCTATGAAAGTCCCAAAACCTACAAGCAGGACTGCGCACTCGCTGCGGTTTTGGCTTCGCAGGTTATGGCTAAACTGTTACAAATTCCAAACAACAGGAGGATTTGCCATGTTCCGTTTATGGGGAAAAATATGGAAAGAAAACCGGCTGCTTTGCGATACCGTAATTTCCAATGACACACCGGACAGCCGCACCCACAAAGTATTTGACGCACTGCACAGCCTGTGTATGACGTTCGATTTAAGCGAACCGCTGTGGCTTGACAGCAACATTGCGGAATTCAAGCGTCACTCCAAAACCCGCTTCCGGCAGGATTCTTTTATCGAGTCCATTGATTTTGACTATCTGGAAATCCATGTGATAGAAGAAGATTAACCAACATGCCAGTCTTATTTTGCAAGCCATGGCCGATTCTCCTTCCCGTCCGCCGCGTGCCGGATTTTTCCTGTAGGACGGTCCGGAAAACTGAATGCAAAAAGTACTTGACCTTTCGCACATCATATTGTAGTATTTGTATATACTATATGTAGTTTTAAAAACTACTTGTGGAAAGGTGTGATTGATATGACAATAACCATTCGTGAACCCGGCAGCGCCATTACCCATTTCATCGGCATGATGCTGGCCCTTATTTGTACGACGCCGCTTTTGGTCAAAGCCGCTCTCGTCCCTGATCCCGGCTGTTTCTACGCCATGGCGATATTCATGTGCAGCATGATTCTTCTGTATGGCGCCAGCGCCACTTACCACTCCGTCAATGCCTCCGGGCGGATTTTAAAGATCTTCCGGAAAATCGACCATATGATGATTTCCGTACTGATTGCGGGAACATACACTCCTGTATGCCTTGTCACACTGAAAGGTGCACAGGGCTATACCCTGCTGGCCGTAGTCTGGGGCATCGCTTTAACCGGTATTCTCATTAAGGCTTTCTGGATCACTTGTCCCAAATGGTTCTCCTCCCTGCTCTATATCGGGATGGGATGGGCCTGCCTTTCGGTAATCGGCCGCCTTTGGACGCTGCTGCCCCATGCCGCATTTTTCTGGCTCCTTACAGGCGGTATCCTCTATACGGTCGGCGGTGTCATCTACGCCCTTAAGCTCCCGCTCTTTAACGCCAAGCACAAGTATTTTGGCTCCCATGAGATTTTCCACCTCTTCGTCATGGCCGGAAGCTTTTGCCACTTTGTATTCATGTTTGCCTACGTGGCATAGAAATCGTTAACCCCCACACGGAAATCAATTTTGCGGGAGGGGATGGGCACGGACGGCTTCACGGCAGCCTGTAGTGACTCATAGCCATTGCAGGCTGCTGGCCTGCTTTTTGGCGGTATTTCCCGTCCGCAAGCCTTGCAAGCCTGTAATGGCTATGCGCCACTGCAGGCAGCCGGGAAGCCGTCCGTGCCCATTCCCTCCCGCAAAATTGATTTCCGTGCCCTCCCCAAAGTTTGTGGTGACAGACTTCTTTTGAAATGGTATGATAAAAAAAGAAACGTCAGTTTTCTCGCAGAGGAGGGCCTAATTTTGCAAAACCATTGCCAGCTGCTTCCGCCCATGCTTAAATCCAAACAAATCACGGATGAGATGCCGGGAGGCTTTTTCATATACCGCGCCGACGAAAGCGAAGATATCATATACGCCAACAAAGCCATGTTCCGGATTTTTAACTGTAGCTCCCTGGAAGAATTCAGGGAACACACCGGCAACTCTTTTAAGGGAATCGTGCACCCGGATGACTTAGATGCCGTAGAGCGCAGCATCAAGCAGCAGATCGCTGTCAGTAAATACGATCTGGACTATGTGGAATACCGCATCATCCAAAAAGGCGGACAGATCCGCTGGATTGAGGATTACGGTCATTTTATCCGCAGCGATTCCGGGGAAGGCGTATACTACGTCTTTGCAGCGGACGCCACGGAAAAGCACCGGCAAATGCAGGCAGAAAAAGAAGCGCTCCTGCATGCGGAACGGCTCCGGGAAGAAAAAATGCAAAGCCGTCTGGACGCCTATGACCGGGAATTAAAAGTCATCAACCAGGAACACCTGCGGCAGCTTGAATTGATTGAAGGACTGAGCATTGATTACGAATCCATCTTTTTTGTGGATGCAGACACCGGGATTTTCCGTCCCTACCGGCTCAGCGACCGGCTCCGTCAGCCTTTTGGGATACAGCCACGCGTTTACAGCCTTGCCGATTTTCCCGAATTTGCCGCCACATACGCCACACTCTGGGTCTGCCCCCAGGACCGGGAAGATTTTAATGCTTCCGCAAATTTAAACCACCTCCGCCGTATGCTCTCCGTGCATAAAGTTTTTCACATCAATTATAGGCTGGGAAAGGAGGAAAATCCCGCTTATATGCAGCTGTGCATCGTCAATGTGGGAAATACGGAAAACAATTTCCAGTTTATGGTGGGCTGCCGCAATATTGACGACACCATCCGCCAGGAACTTAGGCAGGCCAAAATTCTGGAAGAGGCCCTGGAACGGACAAAAGCATCCCTCATGGTAAAGAAAAATTTTCTGGACAATATGTCCCATGATATCCGGACTCCCATGAACGCCATCACAGGGTTTACCGCACTCGCCAAAGCCCATCTCTCCGAGCCGGACAGGCTTCGGGGTTATCTGGACAAAATCATGGATGCAAGCGCACAGCTTCTTGGACTTTTGGACAGCGTTCTGGAATTATCCGAACTGGAAACGGGCAAAACCAGCCTCTCCGAAAACAAATGCGACCTTCCTGCCATGCTGCAGCATGTCCTGCACGTTCTACAGCCGCAGGCCGATGCAAAAAACATCCTCCTCACCCTGAAACTTGACCAATTGGCACACCGCCATGTCTACTGTGACGACAAACGTCTGGAAAACTGTCTTGTCCGCCTTGGCGACAACGCGGTCAAGTATACGAAAAACGGGGGTAAAGTCACCTTTTCCGTAACCGAGCAGAAAGCCTCCCGGGATTTTGCCGTTTACAGGTTCGATGTGGAGGATAACGGCATCGGCATCCGCCAGGATTTCCTCTCGCATATTTTTTCACCCTTTGAGCGGCAGTCCAACACTACCTACAGCGGTGTCCCCGGAACGGGTCTGGGCCTTACCATCACCAAGAGCATGGTGGAAATCATGGGGGGTACCATAGAAGCCTCCAGCGCCCTCGGAAAGGGAAGCCGTTTTACCGTCACCATCAGCTTCCGCCTGCAGGATGAAAAAGGCGCAGGGGCCCTTCTGGCCAAAACACCACAACCCCGCCCCCTTCCCATCCGGATTTTGCTGGCGGATGACAATGAACTGAATTTGGAACTGGAAACCGAACTGCTAAACGATGCGGGCTTTTTGACGGATACCGCCACGGACGGCAATATTGCCTTTGAAAAAGTCAAGAACTCCCCACCCGGCTATTATGACCTCATCCTGATGGACATCCAAATGCCTGTCATGGACGGCTACCACGCCACAAATGCCATCCGGGAATTGGACAATCCTGCATTGGCCAACATCCCGATTGTCGCCCTGTCCGCCAACGCATTTGACGAGGACCGGAAAAAATCCATGGAAAGCGGAATGAATGCCCATCTTTCCAAACCCGTCAATATTCCCCAGCTTTTGGATCTGATCGAATACATCGTCTGTGCCCGGGAATAGAAGCCCGCACAGGGAAAGGGGGCATTTCATGCCGGAAAACACATTTGCCTTAAAAGGGGCTGTCTGTTACAGCCAGACACCAAACCGTCTTGCGGTGGCAGAGGATGCATACGTCATATGCAAAGACCGGCAATCCGCAGGGGTATTTTCCCGCCTTCCGGCGCAATATGCAGACATTGACTGTCTGGATACGGGTGGATGCCTGATCTTCCCTGGTTTTACGGATCTGCATCTGCACGCGCCCCAATATGCGGTGCGCGGACTTGGCATGGACATGGAACTGTTGGATTGGCTCCACACCTACATCTTTCCGGAGGAAGCCAAATACCGAGATTTGGAATATGCAAAAAAAGCCTATTCCCTTTTTGCGGACGCCCTCCAAAAGAGCGCCACCACCCGCGCCTGCATTTTTGCCACCCTCCATGTCCCGGCGACACTGCTTTTGATGGAACTGCTGGAGCAGACCGGCCTTATCACGCTGGTAGGCAAAGTCAATATGGACAGAAACGCCATTCCTGATTTGCAGGAGGCCGACGCGCAAAGTTCCGCAGAGGCTACCGTTGTCTGGATTCAGGAAGCCCTGCGCCGCTTTATAAACGTAAAGCCCATCCTCACGCCCCGTTTCATTCCCTCCTGCAGCGACGCACTGATGTATCGGCTAAAAGACATCCAGCGTACCTACCGCCTGCCCGTGCAATCCCACCTTTCCGAAAACACCGGGGAAGTGGAATGGGTCAGGCAGCTTTGCCCGGACGCCGACAACTATGCCCACGCTTACGGCCGGTTCGGCCTGCTTGGCTCCCCGGACTGCCCTACCCTGATGGCGCACTGCGTCCACTTAAGCGACGATGAAATGGCCCTTCTTCAAAAGCAGGGGGTCTATGTGGTGCATTGTTCCCAATCCAACACGAATCTGGCCTCCGGCATCGCTCCCATAAGGCGCTACCTAAACGCCGGTATCCCTGTAGGGCTTGGCAGCGACATGGCCGCAGGCGCACATCTTTCCATGTTCCGGGTTATGGCCGATTCCATCCAGACCTCCAAGCTTTACTGGAACTTGGCAGACCGCTCCTCCACCCCCCTAACGGTCGAAGAAGTCTTTTATCTGGCAACCCTGGGCGGCGGCTCCTTCTTTGGAAAAGTCGGCAGTTTTGCACCCGGCTATGCCTTCGACGCCGTCATTGTAGATGATTCCGACATTTTGCACCCCCAGCCCCTCACCGCAAGACAGCGGCTGGAACGCCTGCTTTACCTCGGGCAGGACCAACACGTGGTAGGGAAATATGTAAACGGCCAAAAAATACGATGACTGCCAAAGCGGACAGCTTTCCCGCAGACGGCAGGGGGCACACGCCCGTTACCGGCTGCCGGATCCCGCAAGCCGGTAACGGACGCCCCGTTTTACTGTTCCATCTGCCTGCCCAGAAACCCGGCCGCAGACTGGATGAGTTTCTGTTCCACATCCCCCATTCCGGTTCTGGGATCGCTGTTTAGCAGTACCACCGATCCGATCACGTCTCCCTCACAGATAATGGGGCTGATGGCTTCATGCACATAATCCTCCATCCCTTCCTGTGCCACCGGGACAAAATTGCGTTCCCCTTTTACCGCCATCACACTCTCCCGGTTCTCAATCCGCTCCTCCAACTCCCGGCTGATGGATTTCCCGACGATCTGCTTGCCGCCGCCCGCCGCCGCGATGAACTGGTCCCGGTCCGAAATCAGTGCCACATGGCCGGAAACCTGCGCCAAACTTTCCGCATACTGCTTGGCAAAAGTACTCATCTCCCCGATGGGGGAATATTTTTTCAAAATAATCTCCCCTTCCCGGTCGGTAAATATCTCCAGCGGATCCGCTTCCCGGATCCGGAGGGTGCGGCGGATCTCCTTGGGAATCACAATCCGTCCCAAATCATCTATTCTCCTCACAATTCCTGTCGCTTTCATAATAAAAACCTCCATCTGCCTAGTATAAGAGCGTCCCTATGGACATACTCAAAATTTGCTTTGGGACTATTATCTGTAAAGGAAGGAATTTTATACCTTAAAAAGTAATCCATTGGAAGCAACGCTGCAGTTTGTGTTATAAATCAGTAAAAAATTGCATTGTCCGCCTTATTTGGTTACATTATAATAAAAACAGACACAGCAGTCCTTGGGGGAAAATCATGTATAGAATTCTTGTGGCAGACGACGAGGCGGACGAACGCGCCCTAATCCGCTTTTTACTGCGCGACTTTGATGCAAAAATCGAACTGTATGAGGCCAAAAACGGCAGGGAAGCGCTTTCTGTCATTCGCCAGAAAGAAATTGACATTTTGATCAGCGATATCCAGATGGGATTCATGACCGGCATCGAACTGGCGGCCGAGGTGCGAAAAACCCACCCGGACCTGGAAATCCTTTTTTTCAGCGGCTACGACGACTTTGAGTACGCCCGACGCGCGATATCCATCGGCGTGGAGCA